>JBBRFV010000145.1:0-6442 GCA_038241335.1 Caulobacterales bacterium
GGGGTCGCCATCGCCCGGCAGACCGTTCCAGCCTCCTACGGCGCCGCCCTGGCCGCCCCGGTCCGCACGACCGAGGACCGCGCCCGCGACGAGGCGCGCCACACGGCCGACACCCTGGCCTTCGCTGATGTCCAGCCCGGCCAGAAAGTCGGCGACATGATCATGGGCGGCGGCTATTTCACCCGCGTCTTCTCGGCCGCCGTCGGCCCGACGGGCCATGTCACCGCCTGGCAGCCGACCGAGTTCATCAGCTTCGGCGCCAACTACGGCAAGGCGGTCACCGACGCCGACGCGATCGACAATGTCGACGCCGTCGCCTCGCCCATCGGCGCGCCGGCCTGGCCGACCGGGATGGACCTGATCTTCACGGCCCAGAACTACCACGACCTCCACCTGCGGCCGTTCGCGACCGACACGGCGGCCAGGGTCAATGCGGCGGCGTTCGCGGCGCTGAAGCCCGGCGGCTTGTATGTGATCATCGATCACGACGCCGTGCCGGGCTCGGGCCTGACGGCGCCCGACGCCGTTCACCGCATCGACATCGAGCAGGTCAAGACCGAGGTCGAGGCCGCCGGCTTCGTGCTGGACGGTCAGAGCGACGTGCTGGCCAACCCCGCCGATCCGCGCACGGCGAGCGTCTTCGACCCGTCGATCCGGGGCCACACCAGCCAGTTCATGCTGCGCTTCAGGAAGCCGGGCCAAGCCCCGCCGATCTAGTCCGCGCGATAGACGGTGTGGCAGGCCCCGCAGGCGGTGCGCACCGTCGTCCACTGGGCGGCGAAGCCAGCCGCGTCGTCAGCCTGCGCCAGCTCCGCCAGGCGATCAGCGGCGGCGGCGTAGTCGGCGGCCTTGGCCTCAAAGCCGGCGCGGTCGCTCCAGATCTCGGGCCTGGCCTTGGTCGCGCCCGGGTTGGCGTCCATGCCGGAGCCGGCGGGGAAGGCGCCCGGCAGGGCGTGGGCCCATTTCGCAAGCGCACGAGCCGCGAACGTTTGCGAACGGACCGAGCCACCCGCGTCGATGGCCGCCTTCATGGCCCCCATGGCCACGCCCGACAGGTTCAGCGCCGCCTGACGGGTCTGGATCGCGTCCATGGCCGCGGATGAATCCTGCGCTCCGGCCGCGCCCGCGACGCACAGCGCCCCCACGAAAATCGCCACGGTCATGCGTCGCATGTCGGTCTCTCCCACTGGAGGCGGCAGGCTCCGCCCGTATGGCCACGCTGTCAATCGGCTGCGGAGCGGCTGGTGCGGGCGGGATTCCGGCGCTAACCCTCCGGCCGAACAAAACCCTCTGAGGAGTCGCGTCATGTCCGTCCAGAAGATCGCCTTCATCGGCCTCGGCAATATGGGCGGCGGCATGGCCGCCAACCAGGCGAAGGCCGGCCGCGCGGTCGCCGCCTTCGACCTGAGCGCGGCGGCGCTGGACAAGGCGACCGTCGCGGGCTGCACGCCGGTCGGATCGGTGGCCGAGGCGGTCAAGGACGCCGACGTGGTCATCACCATGCTGCCCGCCGGGCCGCATGTGCTGAAGGTCTATTCGGAACAGATCCTCGGCGCGGCGCCGACCCGCGCCCTGCTGCTGGACTGCTCGACCATCGACGTGGACACGGCCCGCAAGGTGGCCGAGCTGGCCAAGGCGGCGGGCTACGCCTTCGCCGACGCGCCGGTGTCGGGCGGGACGATGGCGGCGGATGCGGGCACCCTGGCCTTCATGGTCGGTTGTGACGAACCGGACTTCGCCCGCATCGAAACGGCGCTGGAGCCGATGAGCCGGGCGACGTTCCGCGCCGGCGACCACGGCGCGGGGCAGGCGGCCAAGATCTGCAACAACATGATCCTGGGCATCACCATGCTGGGCACCTGCGAAGCCATCGCCCTGGCCGAGAAGCTGGGCCTCGACCCGGTCAAGATGTTCGACATCGTGGCCAAGTCGTCGGGCCAGAGCTGGAGCACGACCACCTACTATCCGTGGCCCGGCCCGGTGCCGACCGCGCCGTCGAACCGCAACTATGACGGCGGCTTCGCCACCGCGATGATGCTTAAGGACCTGAAGCTGGCCCAGGACGCGGCGGCCAAGGTCGGGGCCTCGACGCCGCTCGGGGCGCAGACCGAGGCCCTGTTCCAGATGTTCAACGGTCTGGGCTACGGCGGCCGGGACTTTTCCGGGATCCTGCAGTTGCTGCGCGGCAAACTGGACGAACTGCCGAAGGCCTGACGGTCGAGTTTTTGCGAACTGTTATCAATGAGAGGTTTGCGGCGATTTGTCCGGCGCGTTTCATGGACAAATCGTCCCTGTCGGCGCATCACGCGAGCAGGTTTTCGCCCAGCAGAGCTGTCCGTTGTACGACTACGCCGCCGCATTCCAGACTGCCGTTGAGCAGGTGAAGGGCGAGGGGCGCTATCGCGTCTTCGCTGACCTGAAGCGGGTGGCGGGCCGGTTTCCGCTGGCGCGGCGCCGGCGCGCCGACGGCACCGGGCAGGACGTCATCGTCTGGTGCTCGAACGACTACCTCGGCATGGGCCAGCACCCGGACGTCCTGGCCGCCATGAAGACGGCGCTCGACCAGGCCGGCGCCGGGGCCGGGGGCACCCGCAACATCTCGGGCACGACGCGGTCGGCCGTTGATCTGGAAGCGGAGCTGGCCCACTGGCACCAGAAGGAAGCGGCGCTGCTGTTCACCTCGGGCTATGTCGCCAACGAGGCCACGCTGACGACGCTGCAGCGCATCCTGCCGGGGTTGATCATCTTCTCCGACAGCCTGAACCACGCCTCGATGATCGCCGGCATCCGCAACGGCGGCTGCGAGCGGCACATCTACGCCCACAACGACCTTGAGCATCTCGAGACCCTGCTGGCCGCCGCGCCCGCCGACGCGCCCAAGCTGGTCGCCTTCGAGAGCGTCTATTCGATGGATGGCGACATCGCCGACCTGGCCGACATCATCGCCGTGGCCCGCAGATACGGGGCCCTGACCTATCTCGACGAGGTCCACGCGGTCGGCCTGTACGGCGCCACCGGCGCGGGCGTGGCCGAGCGCGACGGGGTGCTGGGCGGGATCGACATCGTCGAATGCACGCTGGGCAAGGCCATCGGCGTGATGGGCGGCTACATCGCCGCCGACGCGGTGATCATCGACGCCGTGCGCAGCTGGGCCGCCGGCTTCATCTTCACCACCAGCCTGCCGCCCGCCCTGACCGCCGGAGCCCTGGCCTCGGTGCGTCACCTGAAGGCCCATCCGGAGCTGCGCGAGATCCATCAGGAGCGCGCCGCCACCCTCAAGGCCCGCTTCGCCGCCGCCGGCATTCCGGTGCTGCCCAGCGTCAGCCATATCGTGCCCGTGCACGTCGGCGACCCGGTCCACTGCAAGCTGATCTCGGACATGCTGCTGGAAGAGCACGGCGTCTACGTCCAGCCGATCAACTATCCGACCGTGCCCAAGGGCTCCGAGCGGCTGCGCTTCACCCCGTCGCCCAACCACACCGACGCCATGATGGACGACCTGGTCCAGGCCATGGACAAGCTCTGGACCCACTGCAACGTGGCCCGACTGCCCGCTGTCGCCTGAACCGGGTTGGCGAACGCCGCCCTCGGGGGCTAGCCTGACCGTTCGCGACAGGAGTCAGGATGCCCGAGGACCCGAACCGGCCGCCGCTGTCGGCCTACTGGCATCACCGCGCCTTCGTCGGACAGCCGCAACGTTATGATTTGGCGGCGGGGTCGCAATTCGCCCTGCTGTTCCTTCTGGGCCTGCGAGAGCACCATCGATTGCTGGATTTCGGCTGCGGCTCGCTGAGGCTGGGGCGGCTGGCGATCCCCTATCTGCTGCCCGACCGGTATTTCGGGATCGAGCCCGAGGCGCGGCTGGTCGAGGCGGGGTTCGATCAGGAACTGGGACGGGACGCCCGGGCGCTGAAGCGGCCGCGATTCGATCACAACGGCGACTACCGCGTCAACGTCTTCGGCGAGCAGTTCGACTTCATCGTCGCCCAGTCCATCTTTTCCCACACCGGCGAGGCTCCGGCCGTGAAGGCCTTGTCGGCGTTCGCGGGAAGCCTCGCGCCGGGCGGACTGATCGTGGCCAACTGGCTGTTGGGACCGGAGACCGGGGCCCCTTCGGCGGACTCCGCCGACTGGGTCTATCCGGAGTGTGTCGAGTTCCGTCCGGAGCGGATCGAGCGGATCGCGCGGGAGGCGGGCCTGGCGGTCCGCGCATGCCCCTGGAAACACCCTGAGCTCTACTGGTTCATATTCGCGCGCAACGAGGCGGATCTGCCGCCCCGGATTCTTATGGGCGCGCTGCAGATTGACGCGCCGGTCTGGCGATGAGCGGCGAGATCATCCTCGAGTTCGTTCGCAACGGGGCTTATCTGAAATGCTCTGCGGTCCATGTCCCGACGGGCGTGGAGGCCTCGGCGATCGGCCCGGTGAAGGAGCGCGCCGGGCTCGAGCGGATCGCCGTGGCCAAGCTGAAACGGGCGCTGACGTCGCGCTGAACCACCAGATGTTGTGGTCGCCCCGCGTCGGGCCTAAATGGAGCCCGCCAGTTTCCGGGGATCTGATGTGACCGCCTTCACCCACGCCGACTATTTCTCGAAGGGTCTCGCCGAGGCCGATCCCGACATCTTCGGCGGCATCGAGGGCGAGCTGAAGCGGCAGCAGGAGCAGATCGAGCTGATCGCCTCCGAGAACATCGTGTCGAAAGCGGTGCTCGAGGCCCAAGGGTCTGTCCTGACCAACAAATACGCCGAGGGTTATCCGGGGCGCCGCTACTATGGCGGCTGCGAATACGTCGACGTCACCGAGAATCTGGCCCTCGAGCGCGCCAAACAGCTGTTCGGCTGCGCCTTCGCCAACGTCCAGCCGCACTCGGGCGCCCAGGCCAACCAGGCGGTGTTCCAGGCTTTGCTGACGCCGGGCGACACCTTCCTAGGCATGGATCTGGCGGCCGGAGGCCACCTGACCCACGGCTCGCCCGCCAACCAGTCGGGCAAATGGTTCCGGCCGGTGACCTATACGGTCCGTCAGGGCGACTGCCTGATCGACTATGACAATGTGGCCGAGATGGCCGAGCGCGAGAAGCCGAGGCTGATCATCGCCGGAGCCTCGGCCTACAGCCGCCACATCGACTTCAAACGCTTCCGACAGATCGCCGACAGCGTGGGGGCGTATCTGATGGTCGATATGGCCCACTATGCCGGCCTGGTCGCCGGCGGCGTCTATCCCGATCCGCTGCCCCACGCCCATGTGGTGACCACCACCACGCACAAGACCCTGCGCGGCCCGCGCGGCGGCATGGTGCTGTCGAACGACGTCGAACTGGGCAAGAAGATCAACTCGGCCGTCTTCCCCGGCCTTCAGGGCGGGCCGCTGGAGCACGTCATCGCCGCCAAGGCGGTGGCCTTCGGCGAGGCGCTGAAGCCCGAGTTCAAGCTCTATGCGCATCAGGTGGTCGACAACGCCCGTGCGCTCGCCGCCGTGCTGGTCGAGCGCGGCGCGGCTATCGTCTCGGGCGGCACCGACAGCCATCTGATGCTGGTCGACCTGCGGCCCAAGGGAGTCACCGGCAAGGCCACCGAACTGGCGCTCGAACACGCTCTGATGACCTGCAACAAGAACGGCGTTCCGTTCGACACCACCCCCTTCACCATCACCTCGGGGGTCCGGTTGGGCACGCCGGCGGGAACGACGCGCGGCTTCGGCGTGGGCGAATTCCAGCAGGTCGGCCACTGGATCGCCGATGTGATCGACTCGATGAAGGGCGGCGACGAGGCCGACGCGGGCGTCTCGCAACGGGTGGCCGCCGAAGTTCGTGATCTCACGCGCCGCTTCCCGATTTACGGATAACTGCCTGATGAAATGTCCTTTTTGCGGTCATCAGGACACCCAGGTGAAGGACAGCCGCCCGTCGGATGACGGGGCGGCCATCCGCCGTCGCCGGTCCTGCCCGAACTGTAGCGGCCGGTTCACGACCTTCGAACGGGTGCAGCTGCGCGAGCTGATGATCCTCAAGCGCAACGGCCGACGCACCCCCTTTGACCGCGACAAACTGGAGCGGTCGCTGAACGTGGCCCTGCGCAAGCGACCCGTCCAGGTCGAGCAGATCGAGCAGCTGGTCAGCCGGATCACCCGTCAGCTGGAGAGCCTGGGCGAAACCGAGATCCCGTCCTCGACCGTCGGCGACTTCATCATGAAGGCGCTGAAGTCGGTCGATGAGGTCGCCTACGTCCGCTACGCCTCGGTCTACAAGGACTTCCGCGCGACGGGCGATTTCGCCAAATTCCTCGGCGACGAGGGCCTGGACGAGTCCGGCAAGACCTGATGCGTCCGCGCGTGACCTTGAAGATCGCCACCTCGCTGGACGCCCGGATCGCCACGGCCTCGGGCGAGAGCCAGTGGATCACGGGCGAGGCCGCGCGGCTGGAGGGCCACCGCCTGCGCGCGT
>JBBRFV010000146.1:0-6429 GCA_038241335.1 Caulobacterales bacterium
GGCGGAGCGAGGCCCCAACCGAGCGCTTGCCCGATCCGTCCCATGGATCAGCCCTGTCGAACGCCGCTCAAACGGTCCGCAGCGGCCAGGATGGAGCGCATGGCGTCGCCGGCCGCGCGTCCGTCACGCGCATATCCGCCCTTCTCGAGCGTGGCCTGCAAGGCCTTGCGGGCGCGGGACACGCGACTTTTCACCGTGCCGACGGCGCACTGGCAGATCTCGGCGGCTTCCTCGTAGGCGAAGCCGCCCGCGCCCACCAGGATCAGCGCCTCGCGCTGTTCGGCCGGCAGCATGCCGATCGACAGGCGCAGCTCATCAAGCGCCACCGGGCTCTCCGGATCGTCGGCGGCGACCAGCGTGCGTTCTGCGGCTTCCTGGTCCAGCTGTGACTGGCGCCACGAACGGCGCTTCTCGGAATAGAACTGGTTGCGCAGGATCATGAAGGTCCAGGCCTTCATATTGGTGCCCATCTGATAGCTGGCGCGGGCGTCCCACGCTTTCATCATCGCGTCCTGCGCCAGGTCGTCCGCCGCGGTCGGGTCGCCGGCCAGGGTGCGGGCGAAGGCGCGCAGATGCGGGATCAGCGCGACCAGCTCCCTCTTGAAGGCGGCGTCGTCGGACGAGGGGGGCTTGGGTGCGGCGGAGGCGGAGTCCGGACCGCTCATGCGCCGCTCCCGCCCTTCGCGCGATCATCGGCGCGACGAAGGATGTCCAGAAATTCGTCCGGCACCGGTTCGTTGACGACCTCGTCGAACATGTGACGCAGCTTCACGCCGATCGCCTGCTGGCGAAGCCTGGCCTCTTCCAGCCCCGCCTCGCCCGTGGGCGGAACCTTGCCGGAAGAGCTTGAGTTGTCGGTCATAGAGAAAACGGCGCCCACCCATGGTCTGTTGACTTGCGAGCCGTCAACGCGACCGCAAGGTCCGGGTTCCTGACTGTTTTACAAAACAAGCTCAAGCTTGTCGGGAGTCGCGGAACCGTTGCCGGGGCGCTACGTTGTCACCGGTTGTCGCGCTCTCGTGGTTGAGATCGCATTCGGGGTTTTCTTTCATGAGCCTTTTGGCCCGTCTCGCGCCGCACCTCCCCTACGTCCGCCGTTACGCTCGCGCGTTGACCGGCGATCAGACCACGGGAGACAACTATGTCCGGGTGGCGCTCGAAGCGCTGGCCGCTGGCGAACGGCAGCTGCCGGCCGACATGACGCCCCGCGTCGCCCTCTATCATGTCTTCCACGCCATCTGGGCGTCCACAGGAGCCCAGCTCGAGGATCGCAGCGGCATCGAGGCGCGCGACGACGCCTCGCGCCGCCTGATGCGGATCGCCCCGCGCTCACGCCAGGCCTTCCTGCTGACCGCGCTCGAAGGCTTCACTCCCTCCGAAGCCGCCCAGGTCCTGGACGCCGACGCCTTTGACGTCGAGCGCCTGATCGGCGAGGCCCAGGCCGATATCGACGCCGAACTGGCCACCGACGTCCTGATCATCGAGGACGAGGCCATCATCTCGGCCGATATCGAAAGCCTCGTGAAGGAACTCGGCCACCGTGTCACCGGCACCGCCACGACCCACGACGAGGCCGTCGACGCCGTCGCCCGTCATCGCCCGGGTCTGGTTCTGGCGGACATCCAGCTGGCCGACGGCTCGTCGGGCATCGACGCGGTCAAGGACATCCTCGAGCGGATCGACGTGCCGGTGATCTTCATCACCGCCTTCCCCGAACGCCTGCTGACCGGCGAGCGGCCCGAGCCGACCTTCCTGATCACCAAGCCCTTCCAGCCCGAAACGGTGAAGGCCGCGATCAGCCAGGCGCTGTTCTTCCATCCGTCGCGCCAGAAGGAAGCGGCCTAGGCCGCGTCCTCTTCCCCGAACGACAAAAGCCCCGGCCCCATCGGCCGGGGCTTTTCCTTGTGAGAAGCCTAGGGCGCCGGGGCGGGGACCGCGGGGGAGACGGGCGTCTTCGCGGCGTCGCCATCGAAGGCCTGGCTGTCGACCGCCTGGCCGCCGGTGTTGGCGTTGGTGCGTGCGAAGCCTCCGTTCGATACGAACCACATTCCCAGCAACAGGATGGCGACTGCGGCCAGAGAGATGACCAACAGGGCCAGGATGCGGACTCCGCCGCGCCCGCCGCGCACATATTGCGCCTCGACCGGTCGGCCTTCGTGGACCGAGTCGGCGGCCTTGTCATGAGGAGAGTCGTGGGTCATGGCGGAGCTCCGTTCGGACGTTGCGCTTCGCACGGATCAACGCTTCCGCCAGCGCCGCCGTTCCGGCTCGCCCGCCGGCCGAAAAAATGCGCCTCCCCCGGAACCGGTGTCAGCCATCGCCGTTATCGATCTGCGGAGGCGGCGACGCCCCCCGACTTGAGGCTGGCGAAAGCCGGCCTGTCGCCTCCGCGCCTCATTCTCGATGATGCCACTTCAAGGCGGACCGCAAGGTCCGCCTTTTTCTTCGCCTGCGCTGGACACTCGGCCCGGCGTGATGACTATGCGGGTCCACAAAGAAAACCCGGAGACTCCATCATGGCTCGCGTCAACCGTCAGTGGGTATTGCGCCAACGCCCCCGCGGCCTGATCCAGCCCGGCGATCTCGAGCTGATCGAGGCCGCGATCCCGGCGTTGGCGGAGGGCGAGATCCTGATCCGCACCGTCTATCTGTCGGTCGATCCAACCAATCGCACCTGGATGAACGACGCCGAGGGCTATCTGCCGCCCGTGCCGCTGGGGAGCGTCATGCGCGGCCTGAGCCTGGGCGTGGTCGAGGACAGCCGCTCGGACCGCTTCAAGGTCGGCGAACTGGTCACCACCGCCGCCGGAGGCTGGGCCGACTACGGCGTCGTCAGGGACAATGAGGCTTCGCGCGTCCACCGCCATCCCGGCCTGCCGTTGACGGCGAATATGTCGGTGCTCGGCATGACCGGCCTGACCGCCTGGGCCGGCGTGACCGAGGTGCTCAAGGCCCAGGCCGGCGAGACCCTGGTCATCTCGGCCGCCGCCGGCGCCGTCGGCTCGATCGCCGGTCAGATCGCCAAGGCCCGCGGCGTGCGCGTCATCGGCATCGCCGGCGGGCCGGACAAATGTCGCTGGCTGGTCGACGACCTCGGCTTCGACGCCGCCATCGATTACAAGAACGAAGAGGTCGGCGAGGCGCTGGACCGCCTGGCCCCGGGCGGCTTCGAGATGAATTTTGAAAATGTCGGCGGCGACATCATGATCGCCGTGTTCAACCGGCTGAAGACCCACGGCCGTATGGCCGTCTGCGGTCTGGTCTCGTCCTACAACGCCACCCGCATGCCGCCGTCGCCGAATTTCGGCCGGATCATCACCCATCGCCTGACCGTCCAGGGCTTCCTCGTGCTCGACTACGCCGCGCGCGGCCGCGACATGGGCGCCGAGGTCGGTCCCATGCTGGCCGATGGCCGGGTGAAGTGGAAGGTCCATGTCGACGACGGTCTCGAGGGCGCGCTGGATTCGTTGAATCGCTTGTTCACCGGCGATCACGACGGCAAGTTGCTGGTGCGCGTGTCGGAAGAGCCGGCAGGCTGAGGAGGTCGTCCGCATGAGCGAACCGCTGCACGTCCATTACGAAGATCTGGGCGTCGGCGAGGTCGTTCAGCTCGGGGCCTGCATGGTCGATCAGGCGGCGCTGGACGTCTTCATCGAGCGCTTCGCCCCGGGTTGGGACGGAGCCTACGGCGCGCCCGACGCCATGGTCTATGCCCTGTGGAGCCGGCTTCACGCCGACAAATCGGCCGGCTGGGCCCAGTCCAAGGTGCTGGCCGTCGATGGTCTGCGGTTCCTGCGCAACCCACCCGCAGGCGAACTGATGCGTGGCCGGATGACGGTGATGGGCAAGGATCCCGTGGGTGACGAAAAGGGCATCGTCATCGCCTCGCACGACCTGCTCGACGAAGCCGGACGGCTGATCTTCTCCTGCCTCACCCGCGCGCTGTTCGTGCGCCGCTGACAGCAAAAACCCCGCCCGGCGAACCGGACGGGGTTTGGAAGTCATCGACTTCAGGTCGTTCCGACGTCTCCGGCCTCAAGTCGCGCGGAGCGGGGCAGACCCGACAATCATGCGTTGGCGACGGTCGGCTGGGCGGCGGCGCGCTGGAAGGCCATGGCGATCAGACGATCCCAGCCCAGCAGCGACACCAGGTGGGCGTAGATCTGGCCCAGGGCGCCGTTGTCGCGCAGTTCGACCAGCTTCTTGGCCGACAGGCCCTTCAGCTTGTCTTCCGAGAGGGCGAAATATTCGGCGATCTTTTGCGGCTGGCCGGCGGAGCCGTCCGGGTTGCGCGGCGTGAAGACGGCTTCCTTGACCTCGAACAGATCCATGTCCGTCAGCAGCTTGATGAAGGCCTCGGTGCGCAGGCGCTCCTGCTCGAAATTGTTGCAGAACTCCATCGCCTGCTTGGTGTAGTCCGAAGGCTCGGCGCCGGCGAACAGCGGCGTCGCGCCGCCTTCCTTCAGGAACGAGGCCTCGCGATCGATGCACAGGATCAGTCGCTGCTGCTCGGCGTCATTGGCGAACACGAACGGATAGCGACGGACGTAGGCCGGGATATAGGCCTCGGGACGGAATTCGCCGTCGTCGCTGACGAACAGGTTCTCGCCGTCGCGCAGGCCCATCACGGCCACCGGCTGCTTGGCGTCGCCGACGAAGATGATCGGATAGGACAGGGCGCCGGGCGCGAACTCGGTGACTGTGATCGGCACCAGATTGCTTTTCGCGACGAAGCCGTAGGGCTTGGCCACGGCGTCGACGCCGAGCTTGCCGTGCATCTCGACAGAGAGCGGCTCGGGCTGGGCGTAGAACAGGACGTTGCCCGAAAGGTTGGCCTGCTGGGCGTTGGCGGTGGTGTCGGTCATGGACGCTGTTACGCTCTGGATGAAAGGGAAGCGCGCTTCTAGCCCAGACCCGTTCGGGCGGCAAACGCACTCGCCATTTCCTAGAATCTGTAGCTGATCCCCGCGCGCAGGTTCCGGCCCGGCAGGGGGGCGAAATCCTTCAGGAAGCTGACGTGTTCGCGCGCCTCTTCACTGGTCAGGTTCCGGGCCTCGGCGAACAGGGTCACGTTCCGGTCCGCCAGCGGCCGCCAATTCGCCGACACGTTCACCAGGGTGTAACCGTTGGTGCCCAGTTCGAAATCGGCCAGCCGGTTCTGTTCGGCCACATGCCGCACCTCCAACGTCGCATCCACCGGCGTCGACCGGTAGACCAGACGGCCCGTCGCGCTCCACGGCGGGATCCGGGCGGCCGGCCCCAGGTCGGTCTCGGCCTGCACCATGTCGGCGATCCCCTCCAGGCTGACCGTCCGGTCGCCGCGCCTCCAGACGTCGTATCCGCCCTCGGCCTCGAACCCCTTGAAGGTCGCGCCCGTCTGCACGAACTGGAAGATGGCGAAGGTTCTGGCGCCGTCGACGAAGTCGGCGCCGGTCGGGCGCTCGTCGATGAAGCCGTCGTATTTCGACACATAGACATGGAGTTCGGCGCGCACGGCGTCGGCGGCGTAATGGAGCGTCGCCTCCAGGGTGTTGACCGTCTCGTTGTCCAGCGTTCGATCGCCGGTCTCATAGGCGGCGGTGGCCACATGGACCCCGTCGGCGAACAGTTCGACCTCGGACGGCGCGCGCTCGTTGTGGGCCAGGCTCAAGCCCAGGAACAGGTCGGGGTTCGGCTTCAGGAAGCCGGCGATCGAGCCGGACCAGTTGCCGAAATCACGCTCCACCTCCTTGGTCTGGCCGAGGGGGACGGCGTTCAGGGTGCGGCGGTCGTAGCGCAGGCCGCCTTCCAGGCCCCACCCCGTCCGGTCGAGGCGCTGGACGGTGTAGATCCCGGCCTCGCTGATGTCGGTGGTCGGCACGAAGGCTTCCGCGCCGACGGCGGCAAAGGTGCGCGACAGGGTCTGGACGCCGACCGCGCCGTTCCAGCCGTTGCGCTCGCGCTGGACCAGGTCGCCGCGGGCCTCCCAGCCGTCCGAGTTGAAGACCGTGCCCGGATTGCCGGGACTTTCGAATTCCGTGTGGGTGTAGGCGGCGTGGCCGTAGGAGCCGGTGACCTTCGCGACCGGGCCGCCCTCGAAATCCAGCGCGCCGCGCACGTCCTCGCGCGTCTGGTCCAGAACGATGAAGACATCGGGTTCCGCGACCGTGCCGTACTCGCTGTGCATGTCCTTGTAGGACGCGCCAATGAAACCGCGGGAGCCGATGTACGACCCGCCCACGCCCCAGGTGTCCAGCTGCGACCAGCTGTTCGGCTGGGTCCGGCCGGCGTCGCGCGCGACGCCTTGCGCATCGGCGAGCCGCTGTGAAATGGCCGGCGACGGGATCCCGTAGTCGCTGGTTTCCTTCTTC
Organism: Caulobacterales bacterium; assembly: GCA_038241335.1. Lineage (GTDB taxonomy): Bacteria > Pseudomonadota > Alphaproteobacteria > Caulobacterales > Caulobacteraceae > Brevundimonas. Next base: position 6,351 of record JBBRFV010000146.1, read on the forward strand.
ACCCCGTCGATGTTGAAGGCGAACGGACCAGCGGCGAAAGTAACGCGACCCGAGGCCGCCCTGCCGTCGTCGACGCTGG
>JBBRFV010000147.1:0-6413 GCA_038241335.1 Caulobacterales bacterium
TGCCCTCATGCGCGACCGCCCAGAAATAGCGAAGGTGGTTGTAGTTCAGGTCTCTCATACCGTTCTACTAAAACGAACGATAACGTCTAAACAATGAATTTTTAGCGCGACAGCGGGCCCCGTAGGAACGTCGCGAACCGATGCGCGCATCGAGGGGGCATTCAGTGTTGATCCATCTCCTGCCGATACTGGCGCCCGTGCCGCTGCTGCTCAGCGCGGTGATCGGCTTTCTGAATACGGGCCAGAGGCCGAAACCTCTCGTCGGCCTGGCCGAAGCCGCCGCGCTTTTGGCGCTCGTCACCGCCGTCGCTGCGGCGGCCGGTCTGACCCTGATGGGACCCGGCGTCAGTCCTCTGATCGGCGTGGCCGGCTTCGGACTATCGGCCCGGCTGGACGCTGTCAGCGCCGTCATGCTGCTTCTGGTTACATTCGTCGGGTGGATCGTCACCCGCTACGCCGGGACCTATCTGGACGGCGAGGTCCGACAGGGCGCCTTCACCGGCTGGATGGCCCTGACGCTTGCGTCCGTGATGCTGTTGATCACTGCAGGCAATCTGGTTCAGCTCGTTCTCGCTTGGATCGCGACCAGCGTCTTCCTCGACAGACTTCTGCTGTTCTATCGCGATCGGGTGGCCGCGCAGCGCGCCGCGCGGAAGATGTTCGTCACCGCGCGTCTGGGCGACGTCGCGCTCATCGGCGCGGCCATCCTGCTCGGGGTCACCTATGGTACGGCCGATATCGGCGCGATCCTGCAAGCCGCCCAGGCGGAACAAGGGGGACGCCTTGCGGTCGCAGCGGCGGGCCTGCTGGCGTTCGCCGCGATCCTCAGGTCGGCGCAGTTTCCAACCCACGGCTGGCTGACCGAGGTCATGGAAACGCCGACGCCGGTCTCGGCCCTGCTCCATGCCGGCGTCATCAATGCCGGCGGCTTTCTCCTGGTCCGCTTCGCTGACGTCATGCTGCTGGCCCCGGGCGTTCTCGCGATCCTGGTCCTGATCGGCGGGTTCACCGCGCTTTTCGGCAGTCTGGTCATGCTGACCCAGGCGGCGGTCAAGACCTCGCTGGCCTGGTCCACGGTGGCGCAGATGGGGTTCATGATCATGCAGTGCGGCCTGGCGCTCTTCCCCCTGGCGCTGCTCCACATCGTGGCCCACTCGCTCTACAAGGCGCACTCCTTCCTGGCGTCCGGCGGCGCGGTCGAGAGGGTCGCGGCGATCCGCCGGCCGGGGCGGGTCGCCATCCCCAAGGCCGGCGCTGTGGCTCGCGCTTTCCTCGTTGCGCTCGGGATTTACGTGATTGTCGGTCTCGGCTTCGGCCTGACCCACAAGTCGCCCCAGGCGATCGCGCTGGGCGCCATCCTGATCTTTGGCGTGGCCTATATGCTGGCCCAGGGGTTCGCCGATACCGCGCCCAGGGCCCTCACGCGTCGCACCGCCGTCTACGCCGTCGTCACCTCGGTCGGCTATTTCGCCTTGCAGACGGCGGCCGCCTTTCTCACCGCCGGAGTCCTCCCGGCCACGCCGATGCCGGGCCCGCTGGAATGGGCGTTGATTGTGCTCGCGGTGATCAGCTTCGGCCTGGTCGCCATCGTGCAGGCGATGTTCCCGCTCTGGGCCTATCACCCCGCCGCCGCCGGTTTGCGCGTGCATCTCTCGAACGGTTTTTACGCCAACGCCGTGTTCGACCGGCTGCTCGGCGGCTGGTCCAACCGTGGCGCGTCCTGATCCATCCGGAGCATTGAAGATGTCTCGTTCCACGCCCTCCGACCTTGCCGATATGCAGCGGTTCGACGCCGCAGCGGACCGTGCGGCTCGCGCGATTCCTCCGCTCTGGCCGCTGGCGTCGAGTGTCGCAGTCAATCCTTTCCTGGGGCAGGCCGGCGCCGGCCTGGGGGAAACGGGTGCCCTGCTGTCGCGGGTCGCCGGCAGTCCCGTCACCATGCGGAGGTCCTGGTACCGGGAAAAGATTGCGACACACGCCATTTCCGACGCTGACCTGACCGACGCCTGGATGTGCGCCCCGACTCACCTGCGACCGGTCCACCTGCCGGCTCTCAAGGCGGCGGTTGCATCCGACGCGCCGCCGCCGGCGGCCCTGCCGACGATCGCGGCCCTCGCGGCGCAAATCTCCGGCATCGACTGGCCGGGCCTGATCGCCGAGCGGTTCGGCGCCTGGGCGGGGGGGTATCTGGACGAGGGGCAGGCGCTATGGGCCGCGCCGCGCGGAACAGGCGCCTATGCGGCCTGGCGAGCGGTGGCGACGCACGACCTGACGCCTGAAATCGCCGGTCTGCCCGGCTTCGCCCTGCACGTGTCCCAGGCGCCTGAAAGCGCGACCGCCGTCATCACCCGCGTCGGCACGCGACTCGGTCTCGAGCCCGAGGCCTTGGAGACCTATTTCCACCAGATGCTCATGACCTTGGGCGGATGGGCCCAGTACGCGCGCTACACGCTGTGGCAGGCCGAACTCGCCGGCGGTTCGGATGAGACCCTCACCGACTTCCTAGCGATCCGGCTGATCTGGGAGGAAGCGCTGTTCCTCCGCTACGGCCAGGCCCTCGCTGGTGGCTGGGCGAAAGTGGCTGCGGCGCACGCCGAACCCGTCGAGGCGACGCCGGACCTCATCATCGACACGATCCTTCAGGAAGCGGCGGAGCGGTCAGCCCAGCGGGCCTTGGCCATCACACTCGCCAAGCCTTCCCGCCCGACCTGCGACCATCGTCCCGTGCTGCAGGCGGCGTTTTGCATCGACGTGCGCTCGGAGGTGTTCCGTCGCGCGCTGGAGAGCGTGAACCCCCGGATCCGGACGCTCGGCTTCGCCGGGTTCTTCGGTCTGACGACGAAACACCGTCGCTTTGCCTCCGACGCCGAAGAGTTGCGGCTTCCGGTCCTGCTCAACCCCGGTTTCGGCTCCTGCTCCGGCGGTCCCGCGCTCGCGCCGGCCGATCAGGTCGCGAGGGTCAAGGCGCGCGCGACGCGGGCCTGGGGCCGGTTCAAACTGGCTGCCGTCTCCTCCTTCGCGTTCGTCGAAGCGACGGGTCCGGTCTATGTCGGCAAGCTGATCAGCGACGCCCTGGGACTCAAGGGTGCGCCCGTGCCGAACGACCCGGTCCCGCGCCTTGAGCCTGCGCTCGATCTTGCGGCGCGGACCCAAGCGGCCGAAACCGTCTTGCGGGCCATGTCATCGACCAAAGACTTCGCTCGCCTGGTCCTGGTGGCGGGTCACGGGGCCAATGTCGTCAACAATCCCCACGCCAGCGGGCTCCATTGCGGGGCATGCGGAGGCTATTCGGGCGAGGTCAACGCCCACCTGCTGACGGGGCTCCTGAACGACCCGGAAGTGAGGGCGGGCCTTGCACAGAATGGCATCGACATCCCCGCCGACACCCTTTTCGTGGCCGCGCTGCACGATACGACGACGGATCATGTGACCCTCTATGCAGAGGATCATCCTTCGGCCGACCATGCGGGCGATCTCGCGCAGGCCATGGCTTGGCTCGACGCGGCCGGCAAACTTGCGCGAGGCGAGCGCGCCCTTCGACTGCCGCGCGCCGGAGACGAAGGCGCAATCCGGAAACGCAGCCGCGACTGGTCCGAGACCCGGCCGGAATGGGCGCTTGCGGGTTGCAACGCCTTCATCGCCGCGCCACGGCGACGCACGACCGGCAAGAGCCTGGAAGGTCGCGCTTTCCTGCACGATTATGACTGGCTGCAGGACAGCAACTTCGGAGTTCTGGAACTGATCCTGACCGCCCCGGTCGTCGTCGCTAGCTGGATCAGCCTGCAATATTACGGATCGACGGTCGCCCCGCACGTGTTCGGGGGCGGCAACAAACTCCTGCACAACGTCACCGGAGGGATCGGCGTGGTCGAGGGCAACGGCGGGCCGTTGCGGGCGGGTCTTCCCTGGCAGTCGGTCCACGACGGTGAGCAGTACGCACACGAGCCGCTCCGCCTGTCGGTGTGTATCGAGGCCCCCCGCGAGGCGATGACCGATGTCTTGCGCCGGCACCACGATGTGCGCGCCCTGTTCGACAACGGCTGGCTCCACCTCTTCGCCCTGGACGACGAGGGCCACATGGCCTGGCGCTATGCCGGCGACCTTCAATGGCGGGCGATGGGTCAGACGGACGCTGACGCGTTCCGGCCCCGACTTGAGGTGGCGTGATCATGGCCGGTGGAACAGAAACCCCGGACGTCGACCGGCAGATTTCATTCGTGCTTCAACATCCGGGCATGAGTCCCTGGCTCAAGGACTCCCTCCGTGCGGCCCTCGGGCGCGATCCGGTCTCCCTCCTGAACGACATCGAGATTCTGTCGCTCATCATCCGCCAGCGCGCGGATCAGTCCGGAGCGGCGCTGCGCCGCCCGGAAAAGGGATAATCTTGTCGGAGCGGGCCGCCGATGCCCACCAGGGCGGATCCCTTACTGCTCGCCCGCCTCGCCGATCGACGCCATCTGCATCCCCGCCGCAGGCTCGGCGAAATAGCGGTCGATGCTCTGGGCCACGGCGTGCATCAGGCGGCGGCGGGCGCGGGGATCGTTGAGGGCCTGTTCGTCTTCGGGATTGGTGATGAAGCCCATCTCCAGCAGGACGGCGGGCACATCCGGGGCCAGCAGAACGGCCAGGCCGGCGTCGCGGTGGCTGCGGCGCAGCAGCGGCGCGTCGGAGTCCTCCAGCCCGCCCAGTAGGGTGCGGGCGAACTGGGCCGAGCGGTTCTGGGTGGCGCGCTGGGTCATGTCCAGCAGGATGCGGTCGACCGAGGCGTCGCGGCCCGGCAGGTTCAGATCGCGGCGCCAGTTCTCGCCGCGGGTGAACTCGCGCACGGCGCGGCCGGCGCCCTGTTCGGACAGGGTGTAGACGCTGGCGCCGCGGGTGGCCGGATCGGAGCCGGCGTCGGCGTGCAGCGAAATGAACAGGTCGGCGCCTGCGCCGCGGGCGATGGCCACCCGGCGATACAGGCCGACATAGGCGTCGCTTTCGCGGGTCAGATGGACGCGATACCGGCCAGTGCGCTCAAGCTCGGCCTTCAGGGCCAGGGCGGCGGCCAGGGTGACGGCGCTCTCGTTGCTGGTCGCGCCCCGGGCGCCGGAATCATGGCCTCCATGGCCCGCGTCGATGAAGATCATCGGCCGCTGGGCGCGCGGCAGGGCGGGCCGGGACTCGGCGGCGGGGGCCGCGAATACGGCGGGCCGGCCGTTGGCGCGCAGGTCGATGACGTAGCGATAATGGGCGATGCCGTCGCCGGGAGGCAGCAGGAAGCGACGCTCGATCTCGGCGCCGGTCGCCAGGTCCAGCTCAACCCGCGAGGCCGTCCCTGCGCCATTGACGCGGAAGCCGCGCACCAGACCGGTGCCGGTTCCGGTCAGCCGCGCGTGCGGGGCCACGCCCGACAGGGAGACCACCACATGGCCGTCGCCGCCCGGCTGGATCACTTCGCCCCGCGAGCTCCGGTCCAGGTCGATCACAACGCGGGTGCGCTGGGCGTCGCCGCCGAAGCGTACGCGCAGCACCTCGCCGACCGCGCCCGAGGCCAGGCCGCGGCCCGCGGCGAGCATGACGACGCAGAAGACGAGGAAGGCCAGCGCCGTCATCGCCCACTCGCGTCGCCCCCACAGGGCCAGGTTTTGACGCCACGCGCCGCTCATTCCGCTCGTCACCCACCTTGTTGTTGCAGGCAGTCTCGCAGAACGAGGTCGACAACGGGTTAAGGCCACCGCGCTTTCAATTCGTCTTGGGCGTGAGTATGGTTGTCGGGCTCGCGAACCGATCGCGTCCCCTGCATCGTCAGGCCGGACGCGCCCTCCTCGCGGCGCTGACTTTCACTGATCCGAGGATCGCCCGGGCCCTCGCCCGACGATTCGACGACCGGAGCCGACCCGGCGCCCCCTCGGGCGCGACGGCTTCAGGACCGACCAAACCCCATGGGCTCAACCGCCTGCGCTCCCTTCCGGTCTGAACCGACCGACCTCGCCCACGGCCTCGGCCGAGGCGACGGGATCGCGCCTGCGTCCGCCCGCCTCACCCCCATTCGGCGAGCCGCCACCCCCGTCAGCCCCGTGCTGACCGGTCTGGCCCGAGCGCGCCAGAGAGAGACTTTCCATGTCAAAGACCATGTTGATCGACGCCGCCCACGCGGAGGAAACCCGCGTCGCGATCGTCGAGGGCCGTCAGATCGAGGAATTCGACTTTGAATCCCGGGCGAAGCGCCAGCTTCGCGGCAACATCTATCTCGCCAAGGTCACCCGGGTAGAACCCAGCCTGCAGGCCGCCTTTGTCGAATACGGCGGCAACCGCCACGGCTTCCTGGCCTTCAACGAGATCCACCCCGACTATTATCAGATCCCGGTCGCCGACCGCGAAGCCATCATGGCCGAGGCGCATTCGGACGACGACGACCACGACGACCTCGG
>JBBRFV010000148.1:0-6328 GCA_038241335.1 Caulobacterales bacterium
CTGCTGACCCAGGCCGAGGCCGACGCCCTGCCGTTCGACATCCTCGACGCGACCAAGCTGATCCCGGAAGAGGTCCATCCGATCCGTGTGGTCGGGAAGATGACCCTCAACCGCAACCCCGACAACTTCTTCGCCGAGACCGAGCAGGTCGCCTTCCTGCCCACCAACATCGTTCCGGGCATCGACTTCTCGGAGGACCCGCTGCTGCAGGGCCGTCTGTTCTCCTATCAGGACACGCAGCTGTCGCGGCTGGGCACGGTCAATTTCCATCAGCTGCCGATCAACCAGGCCAAGGGTTGTCCGTTCCAGAACATGCAGCGCGATGGCCATATGCAGATGAAGGTCCCCACGGGCCGCGCCAACTATGAGCCCAACAGTCTGGCGCAAGCCGGCGAGGAGGGCGGACCGCGCGAGGATCCCAAGGGCGGCTTCCGCAGCTTCCACGCGCCCGTGGAAGAGACCAAGGTCCGGCTCCGCGCCGAAAGCTTCGCCGACCACTACAGCCAGGCGCGGCTGTTCTTCCGCAGCCAGACCGAGCCGGAGCAGACCCACCTCGCCAGCGCCATCGTGTTTGAGCTGTCCAAGGTCACGCTGGATCACGTCCGTGACCGGGTGCTGGGCAATCTTCAGAACGTGGACAAGGCGCTGTCCGAACGGGTCGCGGCCGGACTGGGCGTCAAATTGCCCGCAGCCAACGAGCCCGCCAGCAAACCGTTCGATATGGAGGCGTCGCCGGCGCTGCGCATCGTCGGCAAATATCCCGACACCTTGAAGGGCCGCGCGGTCGGCATCCTCGTCACTGACGGCGCCGACGGCGCGGTGATCGACGCGGTCAAGGCGGCGGCCGAGGCGGACGGCGCCACGGTCAAGATCGTGGCCCCCAAAATCGGCGGGGTCACGCTCAAGGGCGGCAAGACGCTGAAGGCCGACGGTCAACTCGCGGGGACTCCGTCCGTGGTGTTCGACGCCGTCGCGCTGGTGCTGTCCGAGGCGGGCTGCGCCGAGCTGATTGAGGACGGAGCGGCCGTCGATTTCGCCGCCCACGCCTTTGGCCACCTGAAGGCCATTGGTCATACGATCGAAGCCCGGCCGCTGCTCGACAAGGCCGGCGTCGCGAAGGACGCGGGCGTCATCGACCTGTCGAAGGGGGCTGACGCGTGGATCAAGCCCGCGCGGACCCGTCAATGGGCCCGCGAACCCAAGGTGCGTATGCTGGCCTGATCCAGGCCGGGCAGGAGAATGGCCGCCGCCCCCCGGGGGGTGCAGCGTCAGCGGGCCTTCGCCGACGACGAGGCATTGACGAAGAACCGGCGGGCGGCGAGGCAAGAGCCGGACGTCAGGCCCGCCAGCCGACGGTCCTGGGAAACCGACTGCGCGGGGTGGTCTGACTCGTCGAAACGGTAAAACCACGAAAGCCGCGGGCCAGGCCCGGCCGCCCGTGACCCTGCCTGCTCGCGTGCGGCGTTTCGCGCGGCGGGGCGAAGAGTCGCGCGCCGCAGGCCCGCTTTCGCCGCGACGCTTCGCCGCCCCCGCTGGAAGGCGCAACAAACGTGCTGCTTTTCAACGATTTAAAGGCGCGCTCGCCCGCCTTGACCTGCGAGGGTCTCGCCTATAGGTTCCGCGCCGAATTCAGACCCCCTCCGGCGTTCGCCCAAAGGCGGATCAAGGAGCGCTGAGGCCGCCATGTCCCTGCCAACGGAATCGCGCGAAGAGACGATCGCTCGTCTCAATCGCGAAGCGACGGATCTGCAGGTGCGGACGGCCGCCCAACAGTCGCACGACGCGGCGGGACAGGCGGCGACGAGCCAGGCGTGGCGTATCCTCGCCGACCTGTTCGGCGGCGTGTTCGTCGGCCTGGCGCTGGGACTGATCGCGGACCGGTTCCTCGGAATCAGCCCGTGGGGAACGATCGGCGGCGTGCTTCTGGGCTTCGCCGTCTCCGTCTGGATGGCGCGCCTGACGGCGAACCGCCTGATGGCGCAAGCGAAACAGCAAGGGGAGCCGAAGTCGGTTCCCTTCGATGACGACGAAGAAGACTAGGACCCGATGGCCGGACCTCTGCACCAGTTCGAAATCGTGCCGCTCAGCCCGTCGGTTGACGTGGTGCTGCCGCTGATCGGCCGCACGACGCTGGCCTTCACCAATTCGCATCTGGCGATGACCGTGGCCTTCCTTCTGGTCGTCGGTTTCATGATGCTGGTGACCTCGAACGCCAAGGTCGTCCCGGGCCGCATGCAGGCCGCCGGCGAGACCCTGTTCGGCATGATCGACGGGGTCGCCCAGTCGATCATCGGCCCGGAAGGCAAGAAGCTCTTCCCGTTCGTGTTCACGATCTTCACCTTCATCCTGGCGATGAACCTGCTGGGCCTGTTCCTGTTCTTCACGCCCACCTCGCAGATCGCCGTGACCGCCTTCTTCGGCGTGATCACCATCCTGCTGGTGCTCGCCATCGGTTTCGCCAAACACGGCCTCGGCTTCTTCAAGCTGTTCGTGCCGTCGGGCGTGCCGATCTTCGTCCTGCCCTTCGTGGTGCTGATCGAGTTCGTCTCCTTCCTGCTTCGGCCGATGACCCTGACCCTTCGTTTGTTCGGCAACATGATGGGCGGCCACGTCGCCCTGAAAGTCTTCGCCGGCTTCGTCGTGACGCTGGGCGCCATGGCCATGGCGGGCGGATTCGGCCTGCTGGGCATTCCCGGCGCCATGCTGTCGCTCAGCCTCGTCACCGGCCTGACCGCTCTCGAATTCCTCGTGGCCTTCCTTCAGGCCTTCGTCTTCGCCGTTCTGACCTGCATCTACCTCAACGATGTGGTCAATCTGGGCCACGGCCACTAAAGCCAGCCCATCCTTTCAACCATCACGACCAACCAGGATCACCACCATGCAAGTTGACGCGACCACCGTCGAAGCCGCCGCCGCCACCATCAAGGCCGGCAAGGCCATCGGCGCCGGCCTGGCCATGACCGGCATGATCGGCGCCGGCATCGGCATCGGCACCATCTTCGGCAACTTCCTGTCGGGCGCCCTGCGCAACCCCTCGGCCGCCGGCTCGCAAATCGGCAACCTGTTCGTGGGCGCGGCGCTGGCCGAAGCCTTGGGCATCCTGTCGTTCGTGATCGGCATCCTGCTCTGGGTCGGCTCGAACTAAGCCGCCACCAGCCTTTCGACGGCGGCCCGGTCCCGGTTTCGGAGCCGCGCCGCCGTCGTTCGATTTTCTGACCGAGACGTTCCAGGCGGACCATGGCCACTCCCCCGATCGACAACGCGACGCCCCTCGTTCCCGACTCGTCTCACACGGCGCAGGTCGGAACGGTGGAGGCGCACGCCACGACCGAAGCCGCGGGCGGAGAAACCGCCGGCCTGCCCCAGTTCGAGTTCCAGCACTGGGCCGGGCAGATGGGCTATCTGCTCATCCTGTTCGCCATCCTCTACCTACTGATGTCCAGGGTCTTCGCGCCGCGTATGCGCCGCGTCTTCGACGAGCGGGAAGCGACGGTCACCAACGCCGTCAGCGCCGCGCGTCAGGTCCAGGCCGAGGCCGCCGGCCAGGCGGAACAGGCCAAGGCCGAGGTCGAGGCCGCCCGCGCCTCGTCGCGCGCCACCGCCGCCGCCGCCAAGGCTCGCGTCGCCGAAGAGGCCAGGACCCGCGCCGACGCCGAGGAAGCCGTCGTCGCCGACCGCATCGCCGCCGCGGAAGCCGCCATCGGCAAGACCCGTGACGCCGCCATGACCAACGTCGCCTCCATCGCCTCCGACACGGCCGCCGCCATGGTCGAGCGGCTGACCGGCAAGGCTCCGTCTTCCCGGGAGTTGGCCGCCGCCGAGGCCGCCGCCGCCGTCAAGGGAGCCGCCTGACATGCCCGCGTTTCTGACCGCCGAGTTCTGGAATTTCGCCGAGCCCGAGTTGTGGGTCGCGATCGGCCTGATCCTGTTCTTCGTCATTGTCGTCATGGCCGGCGTGCCCAAGCTGGTCGCCGGGATGCTGGACGAGAAGGCCGCGAAGATTCAATCCGAACTCGACGAGGCCGCCCGGCTGCGCGCCGAGGCCGAGGCCCTGCTGGCCCAGATCCGTCAGGAGAAGGCCGAGGCCGAGGCCCAGGCCGCCGAGATGCTACGCGCCGCCGAGGCCGACGCCAGGCTGATGGAAATCGAGGCCCGGGCCAAGCTGGAAGACATGCTGACCCGCCGTCAGGCGCTGGCCGAACGCCGCATCGCCCAAGCCGAGGCCCAGGCCTCCGCCGAGGTCAAGGCCGCCGCCGCCGACCTGGCAGCGAAAGCCGCCGAGCAGATCCTGACCGCACGGCTGGCGGGCCAGACCACCGACCCGCTGCTGGACAAGGCCATCGCCCAGCTGGATACGCGGCTCAACTAGGACCGCATTCTGACCTCGTCGGGTCGAGAAGGCGGAGCCTGCTGATCGCGGCCAAACCAAAGAGCCCCCGCCGGCGACGGCGGGGGCTTTTCGTTCAGTGCGCCGGAGCGCCGTGCACCACCGGATGGGCCCGGGCGTCCCGCGCGACGAGCCGCGCATAGACATTGCCGAGCACGATGCCGAAGACTGCATTGGTCACCAGCATCCATCCGACCGTGCCGAAATTCCGGCCGAAAGCGCCGTTGTTCCCGGTCATCACGATGATCAGGATCAGGGTGATCCAGGCCCCGACCGCGAAGACAATGCCCTTGGTTTCGGGCGTCTGGGTCGGCAGGCGCGGGCACAGGATGCCGAACAACGGGCCCAGCACAAGCGTGCCGGCGATGAAGTGGATGACCCATCCCGCCGCCATGTTGTTCCCCATGCCCAGAGTATTCGAGATGATGCTGGGGAAGGGGGCGAACCATCTGAGAAGCAGAATGTTGACGAGCTCGAGCGCCGAGACCGCCACCGTGGCCGAAAACCCGGCGACCACTCCTTTTTGTACGCGTGACATCATGATTTCAGCGCCTCCCAACGCCGGCTTCGATGTTGATTACGCACGTTGAAGCATACGCCTCTGATCCGAGGCGGCGTTCACATTGCCGTGCTTGGGAGGCGTCGGGCCGGCGACCTATTCCGCCGCCATGTTCGACCCTTCCGGGGCGGTCCAGCGCAGCACCGGGGAGCGGGCGGCGCGGGTTTCGTCCAGGCGCTTGAGCGGGGCATGGAACGGCGCGCCCTTGAAGCGGTCGACGTCGCCGGCTTTCGCCGCTTCGGCCAGGGCCCGCATGGCGTGGATGAAGCGATCCAGCTCCTGTTTCGACTCCGTCTCGGTCGGTTCGATCAGCATGGCCCCGTGAACAACCAGCGGGAAATACATGGTCATCGGGTGGAAGCCTTCGTCGATCATGGCCTTGGCGAAGTCGAGCGTGGTCACGTCCGTGCCCTTCAGCCATTCGTCGTCGAACAGGGCCTCGTGCATGCAGGGGCCGTCGGGGAAGGCCGCGCTCATCAGGTCCGACAGCCGGGCCTTGATGTAATTCGCATTCAGCACGGCGTCCTCGGCGACCTGGCGCAGGCCGTCCGAGCCGTGGCTCATCATGTAGCTGAGGGCCCGGGTGTACATGCCCATCTGGCCCTGGAAGGCGCACAGGCGGCCGAAGGCCTGGGCGGCCTCGTCTTCCTCGCGCTCGATCAGGCGATAACCGTCGGCGCCGTGGACGACCCACGGGGCGGGCGCGAACGGCGCCAGCGCCTCGGACAGCACCACCGGACCCGCGCCGGGACCGCCGCCCCCGTGGGGCGTGGAAAAGGTCTTGTGCAGGTTGATGTGCATGGCGTCGACGCCCAAATCGCCCGGGCGCACCCGGCCGACGATGGCGTTGAAATTGGCCCCGTCGCAGTAGAAATACGCCCCCGCTTCGTGGGTCAGCCGGCTGATCTCGAGGATGTCGCGCTCGAACAGGCCGCAGGTGTTGGGGTTGGTCACCATGATGGCGGCGACATCGTCGCCCAGCTTGGCGGCCAGATCGGCCACGTCGACACGGCCGTCGTCGGTCTGGGCGACCTCGACGACGGTGTAGCCGACGAAGGCGGCGGTGGCCGGGTTGGTGCCGTGGGCGCTGGTCGGCACGAGCACCTTGCGGCGCTGCTCGTGTTGACCGGAGGCCTCGTGGGCGGCGCGGATGGTCATCAGGCCGCACAGTTCGCCGTGGGCGCCGGCCTTGGGAGACAGGGCCACGGCGGGCATGCCCGTCAGGGTCTTGAGCCAGTGCGCCAGCGTATCCATCAGCTCCAGCGCGCCCTGCACGGTGGAGATCGGCTGCAACGGGTGGATGTCCGAGAAGCCCGGCAGGCGGGCCATTTTCTCGTTGAGGCGCGGGTTATGCTTCATCGTGCACGAACCCAGCGGATAGA
>JBBRFV010000149.1:0-6285 GCA_038241335.1 Caulobacterales bacterium
AGGGTCCAGAGAGTCCAGAGCGTCCAGAGAGTCCGGATCGGGGGATCGCCGCCTGCGCCCTTGACCCCGATTTCCACAAGTCTAGCGGTGTGCTGCGTCAAAATCGGTCGTGTCCCATCCAATGGGCTTCCCCCGTCGTGACGGCGCGGTAAAAGCGGCCATGACCAGCCAGACGAACACCCGCGTCATCCGCAGCCCGCGCGGGCCCGAGAAAACGGCCAAGACCTGGGCCGCCGAGGCGGCGATGCGGATGCTGATGAACAACCTCGACCCCGAGGTCGCAGAACGGCCGGAGGATCTTGTCGTCTACGGCGGCATCGGCAAGGCGGCGCGCGACTGGGCGGCGTTCGACCGGATCGTGGCCGAGCTTCAGAGGCTGGAGCCGGACGAAACCCTGCTGGTCCAGTCGGGCAAGCCGGTGGGCGTGTTCCGCACCCACCCGGACGCGCCGCGAGTGCTGATCGCCAACTCCAACCTCGTGCCGAAATGGGCGACCTGGGAGCATTTCCACGAGCTCGATCGCAAGGGGCTGATGATGTACGGCCAGATGACGGCCGGGTCGTGGATCTACATCGGCACCCAGGGCATCGTTCAGGGCACCTATGAGACCTTCATGGAGGCCGCGCGCCAGCACTGGGGCGGCGACGCCGCCGGCAAATGGATCCTGACCGCAGGCCTTGGCGGCATGGGCGGGGCCCAGCCCCTGGCCGCGACCATGGCCGGGGCGTCTTGTCTGGCGGTCGAATGCCAGCGCAGCCGGATCGAGATGCGGCTGCGCACCCGCTACCTCGACGTCATGGCCGAGACGCTGGACGAGGCCCTGATCCTGATCGAACAGGCAGCCCGCAACGGCAAGCCGGTCTCGGTCGGCCTGCTGGGCAACGCCGCCGACCTTCTGCCCGAGATGGTGAAGCGCGGCGTGCGGCCCGATCTGGTCACCGACCAGACCAGCGCCCACGACCTGGTCAACGGCTACCTGCCGTCCGGCTGGACCGTCGCGGAATGGGAGAATCGCCGCCAGACCGATCCGGCCGCTGTCGAGGCCGCGGCGCGCACTTCCATCGTCGCTCACGTGCAGGCCATGCTGGACTTCCAGTCCGCGGGCATTCCGGTCACCGACTATGGCAACAACATCCGCCAGGTGGCCTTCGACGCCGGGGTGGCCAACGCCTTCGACTTTCCCGGCTTCGTCCCCGCCTACATCCGCCCGCTGTTCTGCCGCGGGATCGGGCCGTTCCGCTGGGCGGCCCTGACCGGCGATCCGGACGATATCCGCAAGACCGACGCGGCGATGAAGACGCTGTTCCCGGACAACGCCGGCCTGCACCGCTGGCTGGACATGGCCGGCGAGCGCATCGCCTTCCAGGGCCTGCCCGCCCGCATCTGCTGGATCGGCCTCGGCGACCGCCACCGCGCCGGACTGATGTTCAACGACATGGTGGCCTCGGGCGCGCTCAGCGGCCCCATCGTCATCGGCCGCGACCACCTCGATTCCGGCTCGGTGGCCAGCCCCAACCGCGAGACCGAGGCGATGATGGACGGTTCGGACGCCGTCTCCGACTGGCCTTTGCTGAACGCGCTGCTGAACACGGCCTCGGGCGCCAGCTGGGTGTCGCTGCATCACGGCGGCGGCGTCGGCATGGGCTATTCCCAGCACTCGGGCGTGGTCATCGTCGCTGACGGCACGCCCGAAGCGGCGAAACGGCTGGAACGCGTGCTGTGGAACGACCCGGCGACAGGGGTGATGCGCCACGCCGACGCGGGGTATGAGATCGCCAGGGAGGCGGCGCGCGAACACGGTCTCAACCTGCCGAGTCTGAAGTGACCGTCCGTGACGCAAAGCCCTGCCCCCTCGAGGGGAAGGGAGAAGGTTTCGCATGACCTCCATCACCATCGGCCAATCCCCGCTGACGCTGTCGCAGCTCCGCACGGTGATTGAAGGCCCCGTCACGGTGTCCCTGACGGACGACGCCTGGGCGCGCGTCGACAAGGGCGCGGCCGTGGTCGCCGCCATCGTGGCCGATGGGCGCACCGTCTATGGCGTCAACACCGGATTCGGCCTGCTGGCCAATACGTCGATCGCCACCGGCGACCTGGAGACGCTGCAGAAGAACCTGGTGCTGAGCCACGCCTGCGGCGTGGGCGCGCTGCTGGACGACGCGGTCGTGCGGCTGCTGATGGTGCTGAAGATCGCCTCGCTGTCCAAGGGGGCGTCGGGCATCGGGCGCGCGACGTTGGAGGCGCTGATCGCCATGGTCAATGCGGGCGTGCTGCCGTGCATTCCGTCCAAGGGGTCGGTCGGCGCATCGGGCGACCTCGCGCCGCTGGCGCACATGAGCTGTGTTCTCATCGGGGTCGGCGGGGCGCGGGTGCGGGGCGAAATGCTGTCGGCGGGGGACGCGCTGGCGACGATCGGGCTCGGGCCGCTGACGCTGGGCCCCAAGGAAGGTCTGGCGCTGCTGAACGGGACGCAGTGTTCGACGGCGCTGGCGCTGGCCGGCCTGTTCGCGGCCGAGGCGGCGTTCGCCGCCGGGATCGCGGCCGGGGCCCTGTCGGTCGACGCCCTGAAGGGCTCGGATGCGCCGTTCGATCCGCGCATCCACGCCCTGCGCGGCCAGCCCGGGCAGATCGCCGTGGCGGCGCGGCTGCGCGGCCTGATGGCGGGGTCGGCGATCCGCGAGAGCCATCGCCAGGACTGTTCCAAGGTGCAGGACCCGTATTCCCTGCGTTGCCAGCCGCAGGTGATGGGCGCGATCCTGGACCTGCTGCGCAACGCCGCCGCCACGCTGGAGCGCGAGGCCAATGCGGTGACCGATAATCCGCTGGTCTTCATGGAAGAGGGGGATGTGATCTCGGGCGGCAATTTCCACGCCGAGCCGGTGGCCTTCGCCGCCGACCAGATCGCCATGGCGCTGTGCGAGATCGGCAACATCTCGGAGCGGCGCACCGCGATCCTGGTCGATCCGAAGATGAGCGAGCTGCCGGCCTTCCTGGTCAAGGAGAGCGGGCTGAACTCGGGCTTCATGATCGCCCAGGTGACGGCGGCGGCGCTGGTGGCCGAGAACCGGATGGTCGCCCATCCGTGCAGCGTCGACACCGTGCCGACCAGCGCCAACCAGGAGGACCATGTGTCGATGGCCACGCATGGAGCCCGCCGGCTGCTGGACATGGCCGAGAATACGGCGGCGGTGGTGGGGATCGAACTGTTGGCGGCGGCGCAGGGGCTGGAGTTCCACCGGCCGCTGACCAGTTCGCCAGACCTTGAGGCGGTGTTCGACATCGTCCGCGAGGCGGCGGCGGCCTATGGCTCGGACCACTATTTCGCCCCGGACATCGCCCGGGCCACGGACGGGGTGAGGGCGGGACGCTACCGGGTCTTCGCCGGCGACCTGTTGCCGTCCGTCTAGGACCGACCCCGGCGACGCCGACGCGCCGGTTTGCGGTCTTCGCGCATGCGCTGCAGCAGCAGGCCCTCGCGCAGACCGCGGTCGGCCACACGGACCCGTTCGCTGGGCCAGGCGCGCTGGACGGCCTCCATGATGGCCGCGCCCGCCAGCACAAGGTCGGCGCGGTCCGGCCCGATGCAGGCTTCCGCCGCCCGTTCCGCCGGTCCCATGACCTTGAGCTTGTCGGCGGCAGCCTCACAGTCGCTCCGCGTCATCCACAGCCCGTCGACCAGATTGCGCTGATAGCGACGCAGGCCCAGATGGACCCCGGCCAGGCTGGTGACGGCCCCCGAGGTGCCGACCAACTGGGCTCGCCCGGCGACGAAGATCTCGCGCAAGGCCGGATCGACCGGATGCGCGGCCAGCGCCTGCCCCATGTCGACGACCATAGCCTCATACCACGCGTCCAGCGGCTCGCCGACCGGCTCCGGGTGGCGCTCGGCCAGGGTCACCACGCCGACCGGCGCGGACATCCAGCCGACGGTGACCAGACGGCCCTCCTCGCGCTTCAGCCACGAGAGTTCGGTCGAGCCGCCGCCCACGTCGACGACCAGAACCGCCTCGGCCTTGTTATCGAACAGGTTCAGACAGCCCTCGACGGCCAGCCGCGCCTCTTCGACCGGATCGATGATGCGCAGGGTCAGGCCCGTGCCGACACGGACCCGCTCGATGAAGTCCGGGCCATTCCCGGCCTGGCGGCAGGCCTGGGTGGCCACGGCGGTCAGGCGGGCGGCCTCGACCCCCTTCTTGGCCACCCGTTCTCCGCACAGCACCAAGGCCTCATAGGCGCGGTCCATGGCGACCGGGTCCAGCAGGCCGGTTCGCGACAGGCCCTCGCCCAAGCGGACGATGCGGCTGAAGGAATCGACCACGCGGAAGCCGTCGCGGGCCGGCCGGGCGATCAGCAGGCGGCAATTGTTGGTCCCCAGATCGAGCGCGCCGAAGAGGGGCGCGTCGCGACCTGATGTCCCGGCTCCGTTCGCGGCGCCGTCATCGCGGCGGCCGGCGTTCGGGGAGCGGGACGAGGACCGGGCGTCGCGCGGGGGCGCGTCGTCGGTCTCCGGCATGGGCCGAACCTTGATGGGGGCGGTCCGAAGCGGCGCCCGTCCCGATCACCCTATCCCGGCGGATTTCTCCACGCCAAGGCAAACTGTCGTGAAGATGAACAGGATGGCCGGGTCAGGCTCAGGTGGGGGCGGCTAGCCTGACCTCATGACCCAATTCCCCCAGGTCCAGTCCCACACCGCCCGGTTTGGTCTCGGCCAGATCGTGCGCCACCGCGACGCCGCCTTCCGCGGCGTGATCATCGACGTCGACCCCGTGTTTGCGGGGGCCGTCGGCGACACCGGCGCTATCGCGCCTGACCAGCCCTTCTACCAGATTCTCGCCGTCGGCCCGGATGGCGGCTTCATCGCCTATGCCCCGGAAAGCCTGCTGGAGCACGATCCCAACGTCTCCGGCCTGGCCAAGGCGGACGAGGACCGCTGGTTCACGATCGACGATCAGGGCCGCCACGCCCCCAAGGCCCACGCCATCCACTAGCCCCGCCGCCCGACCGTCTCTAGATTGGAGGCAAGGGCCGCCAGAGCCCGGTCGCTGGAGCGCGTCATGTCTGATTTCGAACACGTCTTCGAAGCGCCGCCCGAAGGCGCGGCGACCGACTGGACCATCCCGCAGAACTGGCGCGCCTATTCGGAGATCGAGCACAAGACCTGGGACACGCTGTACGCCCGCCAGATGAAGATCCTGCCGGGCCGCGCCGCCGAGGTCTTCATGAGGGGGCTCGACGCCCTCGACCTGAACACCGGCGGGATCCCCGACTTTTCGGTGATGAACCCGAAGCTTCAGGCCCTGACCGGATGGACGGTGGTCTGCGTGCCGGGACTGGTGCCGGACGAGGTGTTCTTCGACCACCTGGCCAACCGCCGCTTCCCCTCGGGCCAGTTCATCCGCAAGCCGGACCAGCTCGACTATCTGCAGGAGCCGGACATCTTCCACGACGTCTTCGGCCACGTGCCGATGCTCAGCGATCCCGACTTCGCTGACTACATGGAAGCCTACGGCAAGGGCGGGCAGCGGGCGGCGTCGCTCGGCATGCTGCAGAACCTGGCCCGGCTGTACTGGTACACGGTCGAGTTCGGCCTGATGAAGGATGCGGGCGGCCTTCGCATCTACGGGGCCGGCATCGTCTCGTCGGCGACCGAGAGCGTCTTCTCGCTGGAGGACCCGTCGCCGAACCGGCTGGGCTTCGACCTCGAGCGGGTGATGCGCACGCTGTACCGGATCGACGACTTCCAGCAGGTCTATTTCGTCATCGACTCGATCGAGGCGTTGAAGGCCGAGACGCTGAAGGATTTCGCGCCGATCTACGACCGGTTGAGGGGGGTGGCCGACCTCGCCATCGAGGCGGCCCTGCCCACCGACCGGGTTTTCACCCGCGGCTCCCAGGCCTATGCCACCAGGGGCGGCCGGTTCGCGGCCTGAGGAAATCGCTCTAGTCCTGATGCACGATCAGGCTGCGGTCGCGGGTGTCGCGCATGAAAAGGAAGACCAGCAGCGACACGCCGATCATGGCGGTGACGTACCAGAAAAAGGCGCTTTCGATGTGCCGGTCCTTGAACCACAGGGCCACGTATTCGGCCGTGCCGCCGAACACGGCGTTGGCGATGGCGTAGGGCAGGGCGACGCCCAGGGCGCGGATGTGGGTGGGAAACAGTTCGGCCTTCACCACGGCATTGATGGCGGTGTAACCCGAGACGATCACCAGCGCCGCCAGGGCGAGGGCAAAGGCCACCAGAGGGCTCTCGACCACGGTCAGCGCCGACATGATCGGCACCGT
>JBBRFV010000150.1:0-6277 GCA_038241335.1 Caulobacterales bacterium
TCTGCCCGACCAACGCCTTCCCGGCCCCGTTCCAGCTCGATGCGCGGCGCTGCCTGTCCTATCTGACCATCGAATTCCCGGGGGCCTGGCCGATGGAGTTCCGTACGGCGACCGGCAGCCGCATCTACGGCTGCGACGACTGCCTGGCCGTCTGCCCGTGGAACAAATTCGCCGAGGCCTCGCATGAGGCCCGGCTGGCCGCCCGCGATGGCCTGATCTCGCCCCGCCTGGCCGACCTCGCGGCCCTCGACGACGCCGCCTTCCGCGCCCGGTTCTCGAAAAGCCCGGTCAAGCGCATCGGCCGCGACCGCTTTCTCCGCAATGTCCTGTATGCCATCGGCAACAGCGGCGACCCCGCGTTGGTCGCCGTCGCCGAACGGTTACTGGACGACCCCGCGCCCCTCGTGCGCGGGGCAGCCGTCTGGGCCCTGTCGCGACTGATGGTCGACGGGGCGTTCGCGTCGCTCAGGAGCGCGCGTCAGCTCGACGAACAGGACCTCTCCGTTCAGGCGGAGTGGGCTGAAACGCGCTGATCAGCCCATCGCCGATCCGACGCCCCTGCCGCCGCCGGGCGTGCGGGCGAGGTCCAGCAGCTTGAGACGGAACACCAGCACGCTGTTGGGCGGAATCGGCCCCTGGCCGTTCTCGCCATAGCCGAGCTTCGGCGGCAGATAGACGAACCATTCGTCGCCCACATGCATGTGCTGCAGCGCCTCGGCCCAGCCGGGCACCACGCCGTCCAGCGGGAAGACCGACGGCGCGCCCTTCTTGTAGCTGCTGTCGAACACCGTGCCGTCGGTCAGGGTGCCCTCGTAGTCGACCCGCACCAGATCGTTGCTGTCAGGGCTTTCGCCGCCCGCCGGCCCCGACTGGACCACCTTGTACTGGACCCCCGAGGGCAGGGTGACGACGCCGTCGGCCCGGGCGTTGGAGGCCAGGAAGGACTCCGCCGCGACAAGATTCTCGGCCGCCGTCCCGTCGACGGCGGGTGCCGCCTTCCTGCCGCAGTCCGCCGAGGCCAGCAGCCCCGCGCCGAGAACGGCGACCGCCGCGGCCCTAACCCATCCTGAGCGCATAGCCGGCCTCTTCCAGTGCATGTCTGATCTCTTCCGCGTGAGTTTCGCCGCGGGTCTCGACCATGATGTCGAACTCCGCGCCCTTGGCCGGAACGTCCAGGGCCAGCCGGTTGTGCACCACATCGATGATGTTGCCGCCCAGCCCGCCGATCACGGCGCTCATCTTGGACAGCATCCCGGGGCGGTCGTCGCCGAGGATGCGATAGACGATCAGCCGTTTCTCGCGCACCAGCTCGCGGTTCAGAACCACGGCCAGCATGCGCGCGTCGATGTTTCCGCCGGTCAGTTCGATGCCGACCTTCAGGCCCTTGAACTTGTCGGGATAGGCCAGCATGGCCGCCAGGCCGCCGGCGCCGGCGCCCTCCGCCACCGTCTTCTCAAGCGTGGCCAGGAAGGCGACGCCCTTTTCGAAATCGGCCTCCTGGACCACCAGCACCTCTTCGATCAGCGGATCGGCGAGGGCGAAGGGGATGTCGCCGACGGCCTTGATGGCGATGCCCTCGGCGATGGTCTGGCCGCCGCATTTGGGCGCCTCGCCGCGGCGCTTCGCGCTGAAGGACGGATACATGGCCGCCTCGACGCCGAAGATGCGGATCGACGGCTTCATCGCCTTGGCCGCGATCGCCGAGCCGGCGATCAGCCCGCCGCCGCCGATCGGGATGATCAGCACGTCGAGATCGGGCGCGTCCTCCATGAACTCCAGCCCGCACACGCCCTGGCCGGCGACGATGCCTTCGTCGTCGAAGGCCGAGATGAAGACATAGCCCTCGGCATCCCTCAGCCGGTGCGCCTCCTCGGTCGAGCCCGAGAAGTCCGCGCCCTTGATCACCACCGTCGCCCCGTGCGCCCGGGTGCCGTCCGCCTTCACGAAGGGGGTGCCTTCGGGCATGACGATGGTGACCGGCACGCCCAACCGGCCGCCGTGATACGCCAACGCCTGGGCGTGGTTGCCCGCGCTGGCCGCCACCACGCCGCGCCGACGCTCGTCGGGCGTCAGCTGCAGCAACCGGTTCAGCGCCCCGCGCTCCTTGAAGCTGCCGGTGAAATGCAGGTTGTCGTATTTGACCCAGACCTCGGCCCCGGTCAGCTGCGACAGACGGCGCGAATGGCGTACGGGCGTGCGGTCCACCTGGCCGGCGATGCGCTCCCGCGCCGCCAGGATGTCATCGAAAGTCACGGTCATGAGCGGTCCCGTCTCGCCGGTCTGCACCAGGGTGTCGCGCGCTTGTGGCCCAGCGTTCCACGCCTCGCAACCTTGACCTTACGCGGGCGTTCAGGGCTTTAGTGGTCGCGCGTGCGGCCCACCCCCGGGACGAGCCGCGCACCGCCGGGGGGCGACCGAGTCGGGAGTATCAAAGATGTCGATCCGCACCGCCCTTGCCCTGTCCGCCCTCGCCGTCGTCGGAACGGCCTGCGCGCCCGTCGACAGCGGCATGCCCTATCCCCTGCCCCCGACCCGCGCGCCTTCGTCCGCTTTCAGCGCCGAGGATTTCTCGTGGTCGACGCGCACGGGCCAGGGCGGGATCGATGGTCGCGTGATCTACCGCAGCGGCGGCCAGGTCTACGACTGCACCGGCTCGGTCGCCCTGACTCCGGACACCCCCTACACCCGCGCCCGCTTCCGCACCCTGTACGGCGCGACCGATCAGGCCGCGATCCCCGAGGCCGTGGTCCGGGCGCGCACGGTTGCGGATCCGAACGCCGACTACCGGTCGTTTGTCCGTTCGGCCACCTGCAGCGAAGGCCGGTTCACCTTCAGCGGTCTGCCGGACGGCGCCTGGTTCATCATCGTTCCGGTCAACGCCGGCGGCGGCGATCGCACCGTCCTGATGCGGCACGTCAACACCCGCGCCGGACGGATCTCCGTAACCCTGTAAGCCTGACCTTTCTGGCCGCGTCCCGGGCCGTTCCGTTCGTCGTTGGGAGTGAACCATGCGTCTGACCGCCCTGATCGCCGCCGGCGCCCTGACCGTCTTCTCCGGCTCCGCTTCGGCCCAGTCCTGGGCGCGCGACACCGGCTATGGCTACAGCTACAGCCACCGGTCCAACGCGGCCCCGTCGGCGTTCGACTGGCGCAGCCAACTGGACCGGCCGGGCGACTATCGCTGCGATCAATACTGGGACGCCAACCGCTCCGATTGCGGCGCCCGCTGGCGCGATCAGCGCAGCCGCACGAACTACGCCCGCGACGACGGCCGCTACGGATACGGCTCGGGCTACAGCCACGGTTCTTACGGCTACGGATCCTATGGCCATGGCGGCTACGGCGGCGGATACGGCTATGGCGGCGACTACGGCCGATCGGGCGGAGAGACCGCCTATTTCGGCGCCTACGGCCGGCCCGATCTCGTCTCCAGCGGCGGAGGGCGCGGCGCCTATGGCTATCGCGGCTCCAGCCGCGCCGACTGGTGCCGGGCGACCTACCGCTCCTACGATCCGTCCAGCGGCTACTATCGGGGCTACAGCGGCCGGCTGATCTACTGCGGCTGACGCCCGCCCCTTGCCAATCGCCGTGGACGGCGCAAGATCGCCGTCGATGGCTCGGGGAGGAGCGGATGAAACGGACTCTGGTTCTGGCGTGCGCCATGACCGCGGTTGCGGGGCCGGCGCTGGCCGAAACCTGGAACGCGTTCGCGCACAGCGCCACCACGGCCTACATGGCCGACGTCGACAGCATCATGACTATCGGAGACGTGGTCAGCATCGATATGGCGGCGGTGCCGCTGCATGGCGCGGCGGGTGACTACAGCTACCGGATCGACACCTGGCAGTTCAAATGCGCGTCGGGCCTCTGGCGGGCGCCGATGTCGGTCGAGTACGGACCGGATGGCGTCAAGGCCGGCGAATATCCTGACGACGGAGACTGGTCGCCGGTCCGCGACGGGGCCAATTCGGGCACGTTGAAAGAGATCGCCTGCGACGGCGCCCGGGCCACGCCGCCGACCTGGTCGTCGATCAAGGCCTTCATCGACGCTCGTGGCGGCTAGGCGTCGACGGCCGCGTCCAGGGCGTTTTCCTGGATGAACTCGCGGCGCGGCTCGACCACGTCGCCCATCAGCTTGGCGAACAGGTCCGAGGCCTCTTCCTCGTGCGCGACCGACACCTGCAGCAGGGTGCGGGCGTTGACGTCCAGCGTCGTCTCCCACAGCTGCTCGGGGTTCATCTCGCCCAGGCCCTTGTAGCGCTGGATTGAGATGCCTTTTTTTCCGGCCTCGAGGACGGCGTTCAGCAGGTCGATCGGCCCGCGGATGGTCGTCGTCTTCTCCTTGCGGCGATAGGCGGCCGGCTGGGCGAACAGGCCGTCGAAGGCGGCGGCGCGCTCGGCCAGGCGGCGGGCGTCCAGCGAGCGGATCAACGGCTCTTCCAGCACGATGCGTTCGGTCACGGCGCGGCGCACGCGTTCGAACACCACGGCCCCCTGCTCGCCCGGGACGCCGGTCCAGTCGCCATCGCCTTCCTCGGCGTAGAGGTTCAGCCGGTCGGCGGCGACACGGGCGACGGCGGCCATGTCGGCGTCATCGGCGAACAGGCCGGCCAGGGCAGACTGCTCGATGGCGAAGGCCGGCGCCCGCTGGCTCAGGCGATCGACGCCGGCGCTGAAGGCCTTGGACTCGCGCACGAGGGCCTGCAGATCCAGGCCGGTGCGGCGCTCGCCGGTCGGCAGGTCCAGTTCGGCTTCGGACGACCCCTCCTCGATCAGGTAGGAGTCCATCTCGGACTGGTCCTTGAGGTAGCGGGACTGCTTGCCCTTGGCGACCTTGTAGAGCGGCGGCTGGGCGATATAAACGTGCCCGCGCGTGATCAGTTCGGGCATCTGCCGATAGAAGAAGGTCAGCAGCAGGGTCCGGATGTGGGCCCCGTCGACGTCGGCGTCGGCCATCAGGATGATCTTGTGGTAGCGCAGCTTGTCGGCGTTGAAGTCGTCGCGGCCGATGCCCGTGCCCAACGCCAGGATCAGGGTCCCGATCAGCTCGGACGACAGCATGCGGTCGAAGCGCGCGCGCTCGACGTTGAGGATCTTGCCGCGCAGGGGCAGGACCGCCTGGTTCTCGCGGTTACGGGCCTGTTTGGCCGAGCCGCCGGCGGAGTCGCCCTCGACGATGAACAGTTCGGACTTGGCGGGATCGCGTTCCTGGCAGTCAGCCAGCTTGCCCGGCAGGGAGCTGATCTCGAGCGCCGACTTGCGCCGGGTCAGGTCGCGGGCCTTGCGCGCCGCTTCTCGGGCCGAGGCGGCCTCGATGATCTTGCCGACCACCTGACGGGCCTCGACCGGATGCTCCTCGAACCACTGCGACAGCCCTTCGGTGCACAGGCCCTCCACGGCCGGACGCACCTCGGACGAGACCAGCTTGTCCTTGGTCTGGGAGCTGAATTTGGGGTCCGGCACCTTGACCGACAGGACGCAGGTCAGGCCCTCGCGGGCGTCTTCGCCGGTCGGCGCGACCTTCTCCTTCTTGAGAACGCCCGAGCTTTCCATATAGGCGCTCATCACGCGCGTCAGGCTGGTGCGGAAGGCCGACAAATGGGTGCCTCCATCCCGCTGCGGGATGTTGTTGGTGAAGCACAGCATGGTCTCGTGGTAGGAGTCGTTCCACCACAGGGCGAGGTCGATCTCGATATTGTCCTTCTTGCCGCGAATGACGATGACGTCCTTCAGGATCGGCGTCTTGGACTTGTCCAGGTGGCGCACGAAAGCCTCGACGCCGCCCTCGTAGTGCAGGATTTCCTCGAACGGCTCGGCGCCGCGATTGTCGCGCAGCTTGATGACCACGCCCGAGTTCAGGAAGGCCAGCTCGCGCAGCCGGTGCTCCAGGGTCTTCACGTCGAAGTCGATGTGGGCGAAGGTCGTCACCGACGGATAGAAGCTGACTTCGGTGCCGCTCAGCGGCTGGCCGGTGTCCTCGCGGATCGGCGCCTCGCCGGTCACGCTCAGGGGGGTGACGGTGTCGCCGCGCTCGAAACGCATCTCGTGGCGCTGGCCGTTGCGGTAGATCTTCAGCTGCAGCCAGTCGCTCAGCGCGTTGACGACCGAGACGCCGACGCCGTGCAGGCCGCCCGAAACCTTGTAGGAATTCTGGTCGAACTTACCGCCGGCGTGCAGCTGGGTCATGATGACCTCGGCCGCCGAGACGCCCTCGCCCTCGTGGATGTCGGTGGGGATGCCCCGGCCGTTGTCGGTGACCGTGACCGAGCCGTCGGCG
>JBBRFV010000151.1:0-6227 GCA_038241335.1 Caulobacterales bacterium
CCCTCCTCGCGGGCGAGACGCAGCACCTGCTGGATGTCGGCCGCG
The DNA here is from genome assembly GCA_038241335.1 of Caulobacterales bacterium. Taxonomy (GTDB): domain Bacteria; phylum Pseudomonadota; class Alphaproteobacteria; order Caulobacterales; family Caulobacteraceae; genus Brevundimonas. Next base: position 46 of record JBBRFV010000151.1, read on the forward strand.
CGGTGCACGGTGACGATCAGCGGCATCGTGCCGTTGGCGACGGGGATCAGGGCTTCCAGATCGGCGCGCGACAGGCTGAGGTCGCGTAGACCCGCCCGGTCATAGGCCGACTTGTTCCGGGCGTAGAGGCGAACCTCGGCCAGGCTTTCCTTGAACTGGACGAACTGGGCACCGCGTGCGCCGCCGGCAATCCCGGCCCCGGCCTCGCCGAAAGGCGCGACCATGGCCACGCGCGGCTTGACCAGAATGTCCTGGCCCTGGCCCAGATGGATGATGGCGGCCTGGCCCGCGAACAGGCCCGGCGACTGGTAGCCGCCGCCGCCCACGCCGGAGAAGTCGGTCTCGGCGTCGTCCTGGTGATTGCCGCCGCCGCCGCCCGCATGGCTGGGGGTGACGATGGCGCGGGTCACGCCGCCGAGCCGGGCGACCGGCAGGGTGATCGACCATGGATCGAGCCCGTAGGAGACGTCGAACGAGGCGCTGATCGAGTTCGAGCCGTTGGACAGGTCGTCGGACCCGCCGACGGACGACACCTCGGAGGCGCCGAGGCCGGAATCGACGGCGACGAAGCCGGGCGCGACCACCTTGCCGCGGGCGTCGATGATGCGCGCGCCGGCGGGGGCGGCGCCGGTCCCGACCGAGACGACACGGCCGTTCTGGATCACCACCGTGCCGTTCTCGATCACCGAGGTTCCGGTCAGGACCTGTCCGCCGGTGAAGGCGGTCAGCTCCTGGGCGAAGGCGGGCGAGGCGACGACCAGAGTCGCGGCCGCGCCGAGGATGAGGCTCTTGAGACGCATCAGCGGGCTCCCTCGTTCACTTGCGCGGCCGACAGGCCGTAGCCGGGCTGGCCCAGTTCGAAGTCGGACGTCGGCTGGTAGGCGGGATCGAAGCGATCGAAGGCCTTGCCCCCGTCGACGAAGACCTGGTCGGCGCGGGCGTAGATCGAGAAGGGATCGGCGCTCCAGATGACGATGTCGGCGCGCTTGCCCGTTTCCAGAGAGCCGGTCTGGGAGTCGATGCCCAGCGACTTCGCCGCGTTCAGCGTGATCCAGCTGATCGCGTGCTCCTCGGTGATGGTCAGGCCGATGCGGCGGCCGGCGGCGATCGAGGCGGCGGCCTCCTGGTTCAGCCGCTGGGTCAGTTCGGCGTCGTCGGAGTGGATGACGGCGCACGAACCCGGCTGGGCGTCGACGAGGGCGGCGTTCGCCTCGGTGGCGTCCAGCCCCTCCATCTTGAAGCCCCACCAGCCGGTCCACATGTCGGCGCAGATGTGCTCGCGAGCCAGCAGCGGCGCGATCTTGTAGGCCTCGATCGCGTGGTGGAAGGCCGTGACGTGGTAGCCGAACTCGCGGGCGATATCGATCATCACCGCCATCTCGTCGGCCCGGTAGCAGTGGTTCTGGACCAGGATGGTGCCGTCCAGGACCCCGACCAGGGTCTCGAGCTGCAGGTTGCGCGTCGGCGGCGAGCCCTCCCCCGTCTCGCGCCACTTGTCCCATTTGTCCTTGTAGTCGCGGGCCGCGATGAAAGCGGCGCGATAGCCGGCGACATTGCCCATGCCGGTCGCCGGCGACTGGTTGCGGCTGCCGTAGACGCGTGACGGGTTCTCGCCGCAGGCCATCTTCAAGCCGTAGGGCGCATTGGGGAATTTCATCCCCTGCATGGTGATCGAGGGGACGTTGCGGACGGTGACGCCGCGGCCGCCGAACAGGTTGGCCGAGCCGGGCAGGATCTGAAGCGTGGTGACGCCGCCGGCCCGGGCGGTGTTGAAGCCCGGGTCCTGGGGCCACAGCGAATGCTCGGCCCAGACCTGGGCCGTATTCGGGTTGGTGGCCTCGTTGCCGTCGCTCATCCCCTGCACGCCCGGCGACGGATAGACGCCGAGGTGGGAGTGGACGTCGATGATGCCCGGGGTCACGAACCGGCCGTGGGCGTCGACCACGCGATAGCCGGCCGGCACGGCGGTCGAGGCGTCGCCGACTGCGGCGACCTTGCCGTCGGTGACGATGACCACGCCGTTTTCGAACCTCTGGCCGGCCCCGTTGAAGACGGTGCCGCCGACGATGGCCATGTTCTCGCGCGGCAGGGGCGCATAGGTCGACGGGTAGGGATCGGGGTTGGCGGCGTAGTCCAGACCCGGCGGCAGGGCGCGCGGAGTGCTATGGCCGCCCGAGGACGAACCATCGGCGGCGGGCTTGTCGGTCCCCGTGGTGGCGCAGGCGCCCAGAACCAGAGAGCCCGCGAGCAGGCAGGCGACGACAGCGAGGCTTGAGCCCCGCAGGCGGTTGACGATCATCGAGCGCTCCCCAGTCGTCGCGCCCGGCGGCGCGAAGCGGGGCGATTAGGAAACCGTCCTTTCGCCGTCGTCAAAGCCGGATTCATTACAAGTCTGTAAGACGCGGTCCCGGATGGTCGCTTCGGACAGGCTGGCGACCTCGATGATCTTGGTGCGCGACTGACCGCCGCGCGCCAGTGAAACGGCCGACTCCGGCGCTCCCAGCGCCTTGGCCAGCAGCTTCAGCGGGCCGCATTGGCCTCGCCCTCGGCTGGCCGGGCGCGTACCCGGACCTTGAGAACGGCCCGCCCCTCGGCGTCCACCTCCCAGCCGTCGATGTGATGGACGGCTGCGCCCGGGATCAATCTGACCGCAAACCGGGCCGATCCTCAGCCCAGCGCCTTCATCAGCTCGGGCGCCATCGTCTTGTAATCCCCGACGATGCCGTAGTCCGCGACCTGGAAGATCGGGGCGTCGGCGTCCTTGTTTATGGCGACGATGACCTTGGAGTCCTTCATCCCGGCCAGGTGCTGGATCGCGCCCGAGACGCTGATGGCGATTTACAGGGCCGGGGCGACGACCTTGCCGGTCTGGCCGACCTGGTAATCATTGGGCGCATAGCCGGCGTCGACGGCGGCGCGCGAAGCTCGGACGGCGGCGCCCAGTTTGTCAGCCATCGGATCCATGACGGCGTGGAGTTCCTCGGCCGAACCGAGGGCCCGGCGGCGCGAGACCACGATCTGGCCACACCCAGTTCCGGCCGGTCCGACATGACCATCTCCTCGCTGACGAAGGCGGCCTTGCCGGCGTCGGCGCCCGTGGTGGTCTCCACCTTGGCCGAGCCGCGGTCGCCGGCCGCTTCTAGAACCGACGTTCAAGCGCAACCAGCAGTCGGATCTGGCCGTCTGCATGGTCGCGGGCGGACCCAGCAGCGAACAGATAGCCGGCCCCGATCTCGAGCTCGGCCGGGAGCCAGGTCGGATGCAATTCCCATTTGGCCACCGGGCCGATGTAATGGGGCTGACGGCCGCCGAGGCCCCCGGCCACGCCGATATCGCCGAAGGCCTCGACCCCGAGACGCAGGGTGGCGTCCACCTCCCAGGTTGCCGAGGCGGCATAGGCGTATTCGGTGGCGTCCTCTCCGGGTTGGTCGGTCAGCGGCTTTTCGACGATCAGGTTGAGCAGACCCTGAAACCGGTCCCGGGTCTTGGCCAGCAGTAGCTTGGCCTCGGCGACGCCGGATTCATTGTGGATGCGCTGTTCGTATTCGCCATAGAGGCCGACATCGATGCCGAGGCCGGGAATCTGACCGAGATAGGCCACGCCCTCGACGGCGATGGCGTCCAGCTTTCGCGCCTCGCCCGGCTCGTCTTCTACCTCAGCCAGAATGGCGAGGCTGAAGCGGTCGCTGAAGCCATGCTCCAGTTCGTACACCGTGGTCTGGTCGCCGTCGGCGGCGCCACCGGACAGACGGGCGCTGCGAAACTCGAGCTCGGTCAGACCGTTGCTGACGTAGGGCGTGTAGACGACCTGACCCAATCCAGGCTCGGCCGCCGCAGACCCGGCCCAGGAAAGAGCCATGGCGAGAGCGCCTGCCGCGGCGGATCGCATGAAAGTCATCTGTCACTCCTCCAGTTGAGAGACAGTCGCATATTCCTTCTTGCGAACGATTGTCAATCGCGATAGACCACCAACTCCCGATCCGGAGCGTCCCGACCATGAAGCGACTAACGGCACAACTGCTCGCCGCGACCCTGATTTGCGGCCTTGCCGTGACCGGCAGCCTCGCGGCCGAGGAGCCGACGGTGGTGCTGACCTTGAGGGATCACCGTTTCACGCCGGCGACGGTGAACGTGCCGGCCGGCCAGCGGGTGCAGGTGGTTGTGATCAACCAGGACCGGGCCACCGAGGAGTTCGACAGCCACGACCTGAGAATTGAGAAGATGATCACCCCGGGCGCGACGGTGCGCTTCTTCATCGGTCCCCTGCGGCCGGGCGTCTATAGCTTTGAGGGCGAGTTCCATCCGCAGACGGCCCAGGGCCGGATCGTCGCCGTCGAGGCGCATTAGTCATGCTGGCGGCGCTGCTGATCGTCTTTCGGGAAGTGCTCGAGGCCGGGCTGATCATCGGCATCGTACTCGCAGCCACAACCGGCACACCGGGACGCATGCGCTTTATCGCCTACGGGGCCGCAGGCGGCCTGGCGGGGGCCTGCTTGCTGGCGTTGTTTGCTCAAGGCCTGGCGGAAGCCTTCTCCGGCGTGGGGCAGGAACTGTTCAATGCCGCGGTGTTGACCGTCGCCGTGCTGATGCTGGCCTGGCATACGGTATGGATGGCCCGTCACGCTCGAGCCCTGTCACATGACATGACGGCCCTCGGCCGATCGGTAGCCCTCGGGGACCGGCCGCTGATGGCCATGGCGGTCGTGGTCGGACTGGCCATCCTGCGGGAGGGCGCCGAAGTGGTGCTGTTCCTGTTTGGCATCGTGGTTTCCGGGGGCGAGGCCCCGGGGACGCTGCTGCTGGGCGGCCTGGGCGGAATCGTCGCCGGCGGACTGCTGTCGTGGATGATCTATCGCGGCTTGCTGATCATCCCGACCCGTCGCCTGTTCGGAGTCACCAACCTTTTGCTCAGCCTGCTTGCCGCAGGAATGGCGGGGCAGGCCGCCGTCTATCTGGTCCGTGCCGGGCTGTTTCCGCCATTCGGCAATCAGCTGTGGGACACCTCGGCCTGGCTGCCCGACGATGGGGTGGTGGGCCAGTCGTTGCATATACTGGTCGGTTATGCGGACCGTCCGATGGGAATTCAGCTCGCCGTTTACGCGGCCGTGCTGGCTATCCTGCTGCTCTTGCAGCGCCGCCTCGCCCCGCGACCTGGTGCGACGGGTCCGGCCCAAGCCTGACAGGGCTACGATGAAGGTCGCTGCGGTCTGGGCGCCCTGGCCGGGTCCGTCACTCCTACTCTGGCCGATTTTAACCAAGCACAACGGCCCGATGTAGGCCCGGGGGCCGGCGCTGCGGCGCTTGAGGTCCCGGAACGTCTCGTCGCCCCTATCCGATTTCACACCCGATCTCAGCCCATGAAAAGGCGCGGCCCTTTCGGCGCCGCGTCCGTCTCAAACCGCGTGACTGAAACTCAGCCCAGCGCCTTCATCAGCTCCGGCACCACGACCTTGTAGTCCCCGACGATGCCGTAGTCCGCGACCTGGAAGATCGGGGCGTCGGCGTCCTTGTTGATGGCGACGATGACCTTGGAGTCCTTCATCCCGGCCAGGTGTTGGATGGCGCCCGAGATGCCGATGGCGATGTAGAGGGCCGGGGCGACGACCTTGCCGGTCTGGCCGACCTGATAGTCGTTGGGCGCGTAGCCGGCGTCGACCGCGGCGCGCGAGGCGCCGACGGCGGCGCCCAGCTTGTCGGCCAGCGGGTCCATAACCGCGTGGAACTCTTCAGCCGAACCGAGAGCCCGGCCGCCCGAGACCACGATCTTCGCCGCGCCCAGTTCGGGGCGGTCCGACTTGACCATTTCCTCGGAGACGAAGGCCGCCTTGCCGGCGTCGGCGCCCGCGACGGTCTCGACCTTGGCCGAGCCGCCGTCGCCGGCCGCGTCGAAGCTGGTCGGACGCACGGTGATGACCTTCTTGGCGTCGCCGGACTGGATAGTCTCCAGCGCATTGCCGGCATAGATCGGCCGCACGAAGGTGTCGTTGGAGACGACCTCGATGATGTCCGAGATCGGCGCGACGTCCAGCTTGGCGGCGATCCGGGGCATGAAATTCTTGCCGTCGGTGGTGGCCGGCGAAAGGATGGCGTCATAGCCGCCGGCCAGACCGACCACGGTCGCGGCGACCGCCTCGGCCAGCTGGTGTCCCAGGCCGGCGCTTTCGGCCAGCAGGACCTTGCGC
>JBBRFV010000152.1:0-6194 GCA_038241335.1 Caulobacterales bacterium
CGCCGTGTTCGCCGGCATGGACGCCCTCACCGTCTGAGGTTGGAACCCGTCCCGTCTTGACGGCGCGCGCCGGCAGGCCGAACCAGCGGGGGTTCAGGGAGACGGGTGTGGTCGAGGCGACGGCGGCGGTGATCATCGGGGCGTCCGGCGGACTGGGTCGCGCCATGGCCGACCGCCTGGAGGCGTCGGGCGTCCATGCGGTCGTTCATCGCCTGTCCCGATCCGGAACTGGTCTGGACCTGCTCGACGAGACCACCATCGCCGCAGCGGCGGCCCTCGTCGCGGCGGGGCCGCCCCCGACGCGGGTGATCGTCGCCACCGGTGTCCTGCACCACGGTTTCGAGCCCGAGCGTTCGTACAGGAGTCTCGACGCCGGGCATCTGCTTCGCGACTATCACGTCAACGCCGTCGGCCCGGCCCTGGCGGCCAAGCATTTCCTGCCGTTGGCGCCGCGCGACCGGCCCGCGGTCTTCGCCGCCCTGGGCGCGCGCGTCGGCTCAATCGGCGACAACCGGCTGGGCGGATGGCATAGCTACCGGGCGTCCAAGGCGGCCCTGGCGATGCTGTTGCGCACCCTGTCGATCGAGACCGGACGCACCCATCCGCACCTGCTGGTCGCGGGCCTGCACCCGGGCACGGTGGACACGGCCCTGAGCGCGCCGTTCCAGCGGGGAGTCCGGCCCGAGGCCCTGTTCGACGCCGCCGATGCGGCGAAGCGGCTGCTGGAGGTGCTGGACCGGCTGGGCCCCTCGGACAGCGGCGGCGTGTTCGACTGGGCAGGTCGGCGCATCCCCGAATAGGCGCGGGCTTGACGGCCTCGCACAGTATGCGGCATACACTATGTGGCGCACACTATGTGGCGGACAGGTGTAGACGGAATGACTTTTGACGCCGCCCTTTTTGAATCCATGCGGCTGGAACTGCGGCGCGGCTCGCTGGTGCTGGCGGTTCTCGCCTGCCTCAGGACCGAGCGTTATGGCTACAGCCTGCGTCAGGCGCTGGCCGCCGACGGGCTCGAAATGGAGGAATCGACCCTCTATCCGCTGCTCCGCCGGCTGGAGAGCCAGGGCCTGCTCGATAGCGAATGGCGCGAAGAAGACAAGCGCAGGAAGCGCTTCTACCGCCTGTCCGCTGCGGGCGAGGCGATGCTCTCGGCCCTGACCGATGAATGGCGCGGCATCAACGCCTCGCTCGACAAGATGCTCTGATGAAAACGATGGATGGGGGACCCGCCATGACCATGCTTGACCGATACCTTGAAGCCGTCGCCGCCCAGCTGCCCAAGGCCAGCCGCGACGACATCATCGCCGAACTGCGCGACATGCTGCTGACCCGGTTCGAGGCCGAGGAAGAAAAGCTCGGTCGTCCGCTGATCGACGACGAACGCGAGGCCATCCTGCGTGAGACCGGCCACCCGCTGGCCGTCGCCGCCCGCTATCGCAAGGGCCCGCAGAGCCTGATTGGAACCGAACTGTTCCCTTACTGGCTGTTCGGCGTGAAGGCTGGTCTCGCCATCCTGGCGGCGATCCAGCTTCTTGGCTTGGCCCTGGACGTGCTGGGCGGGACGCCGAACTCGGGTCAGGCGATCGCCCAGGCCTTCCACGGCTTCCTGACCTCGGGCCTGACCCTGATCGGGACCCTGACCGTCGCCGGAGCGATCTTCGAGCAGTCCGGATTCCGGCCGCGCTATCTCGACACCTGGCGGGTCAAGGATCTGGCTGTGCTGCGCCTCAGCGACCCGGCCAACTGGGCGGCCGAAAAGGCGGGGGATGCGCCTCGCAAGGGCGGCTGGCGGTCGCGGTCGCAATGGCGGGGCTGGCCGGGGGCCGAGCCGCTGGCCGGGATCATCGCAGGGACGGTCTTCGTCCTCTGGTGGGTCGGCGCGCTGCATTTCCCAGGCCTTGTGTCGGTCGGTCTGCGCGGCGAGGACGCCCGCATCATTCCGGCGCCGATCTGGTCGACCCTGCACGCGACCATCCTGCTCTACGCCCTGCTGAAGATCGCCATCGAGGTCTCGCGGTTGATCCAGCCGCAGGCGCGTCGCCTGCAAGCCCTCGTCTCGATCGGCGCCAACGTCTGGGGCCTGTGGCTCGCTTGGACGGTGTTCGAGGCCGGCCACTGGGCGACCCTGTGGCTGGCCGGCCAGTCGGTCGAGATTCGTGGCGGCCGGTCGCTGCTCAATTTCGAATCCGTCCGGGCCGTGGCCAACACTTCGCACGACACACTGGCCGATCTCGGCCCCGCCATGGCGGTGATGTTCAGCTGGGGCCTGCTGGCGCTGGCGCTCGGCCTGATCATCGAGATCGGCAGGAATCTCGGCCGGCTGACGACCCGCGACTAGACGGTCGGACGCCGCCGCTCAATCGGCGGCGTCCAGCGCCGTGTGCAGGAAGGCCAGGACGCGGGGCCAGCCGTCGGCGCGCGCGGCCACCAGCCCCTCGATCGTGCCGCCCACGGACAGGGCGTTCTGCAGGCCCGGCGCGTCGGCGCGCACCGGTCCGCCGAAGACGGCGTGACCCGCGCCCGGATAGACCAGATTGGTCACCGGATGGCTGAAGTTCGCTTCCTTCAGGCGCGCCTCGATCCGGTTGGCCATCTCCCACGACGGCCACATGGTGTCGGCGTCGCCCGAGATCATCAGAACCGGCCCGTTGATGCGCTCGACCGGAATCCGCGCCGCCGGATCGACCGATGCGGCGGCCAGGCTGTCCTGGTAGAGGGCCAGCAGTCCGCGGAAGCCGTGGCTCATGTCGTAATGGACATAAGGCAGGGGCTGGGCCTCCGCCGTCCAGGAACTGCCGGTGGCGCCCCCGGTCTGGTCGATGCCCTGCCAGACCACATCCGACGGCACGCCGACGACGACGGCGCGGATGCGGGGATCGCGACTGGCGGTCAGCAGCGCCAGTTCCGCGCCCTTGGACACGCCGATCACGGCGACTCGACCGTGATGGCCGGGCCTGGCCTCCAGCCATTCCCGGGCGCGCGCCACGGGTTCGATCGGGATCATATCCAGCTTCGGGTTCTGGCCCGCCTCTCCGAAATAGGACACCGCGATAGCGTCGAAGCCTGCGGCAGCCAGCCGCCGGGCCAGGCCGCGCGAGCCGACGAAACCGCCTTCCGATCCGCCCAGCACGATCACCGCTCCCGCCGAGGCATGGGCCGGGTCGGCGGCGAAATAGTCCGCTATCAGGTCCGGACGGCGGATTTCGCTGGTGGGCGGCGTAGATGTGGGCGCTGCGGCGGTCGGGCTGGCCGGGGTCTGAGCCAGGACGGGCGCGCCGGCGACCGACAGCAATCCTGCGGCGGCGGCGAAGGCGAGGATGCTGATCGCTGTCATAGGTTTTGTCCCTCGTGATGAAGAACTTTAAAACATAAAGTAAGATTGCGGTCAAGCTGGTGTCGGGGTGGTTGACGCGGTCGCCCGCCCCGGGCCTTGATCCCGCCCATGCAGACCACCCTTCCGGCCCGTCTCTATGGCGATCCCGACGCCTGGGCGCGCGAGCGAACCGGCGTGTTCGGCCACGCCTGGCTGTTCCTCGGCCATGAGGGCGAGGCGCCTCAGCCGGGCGACTGGATCGCGACCGACGTCGCCAGCCACCGCCTGCTCATGATCCGGGGCAAGGACGGGCCCCTGCGCGCCTTCCACAATGTCTGCCGCCATCGCGCGGGGCCCTTGGTCCAGGGCGCCAGCGGACGCTGCGACGACGAACTGGTTTGCGCCTACCACGGTTGGCGCTACGCTCTGGACGGGCGGCTCCGGGCCGCCACGGGGTTTGGGGCGGTCGAAGGCTTCGACCCGCGCGACTTCGGCCTGTTCGCCGTGCGGCTGGAGATCTGGCGCGGCCTGGTGTTCGTCAATCTGGACGCCGACGCCACACCGCTGGCTGACCATGTAGCGCCGCTCGAGGCCCTGCTTGGCGAGCGTGGCCTGACCATCGCCGCTCCGGCCCTGCGCCGCGCCCACGACCTCGCCTGCGACTGGAAGGTCTATGCCGAGAACTATCTCGAGGGCTACCACATCGGCGCCGTCCACCCGGTGCTGGCGGATGAGCTGGGCTCGGCCGAATACCGCATCCGCATCGAGGGCGACCTCGTGGTTCAGGAGGCGGCCGGCGTCAACGACGGGCCCCAGGCCGGGGTCTGGGGCTGGCTCTGGCCGAACCTCGGGGTCAATGTCTACCGCGACGGGGCCATGATCGAGCGCATGACGCCCGTGGGCGCCGGCCGCGTCCGGCTGGACTATCTGTTCCTCAACGACGGCGGCGAGGCCGCCCTGGGCGAGGCGCTCGCCGCCTCGGACCGTCTGACCGCGGAAGACAAGCGCATCTGCGAGGCGGTGCAGACGAACCTGTCCGCGGGCGCCTATGATAGGGGCGTGCTCAGTCCCCGGCACGAACAGGCTGTCGGCTGGTTCCAGTCGCGCATTGCGGAGATTCATCCATGAGCGAACACCCGCATCAGCCCGTGCCGGACGACCTGCTGTCGGACCGGCAAAAGCTCGGCTGGGGCCTCGCGGCGTTGGTCGTCGCCGGCAACATGATCGGATCGGGCCTCTACCTCCTGCCCGTCAGCCTCGCGCGGGTCGGCAGCTCCAGCATCGTCGGATGGCTGGTGGCCAGCGCGGGGGCCATCACCCTGGCGCTGGTCTTCGCCGCCCTCGGCCGGCTTCAGCCGGACGCCGACGGCCTGTCGGGCTTCGCCCAGCGCGGGCTGAACCGCTTCTTCGGCTTCCAGGCCGCCATGGCCTTCTGGGCCGCCTGCCTGATCGGCAATGTCGCGGTCGCTGTCGCGGCGACCGGCTACTTGGGCTTCTTCTTCCCGATCCTGAAGCAGACGGTCCCGGCGACCTTGTGCAACCTCGCCCTGATCTGGCTGGCTACGGGCGCCTACATCGTCGGCGCCCGGGCCGCGGCCCGCTTCGCCGCCGTCGCCCTGGTCATCGGCCTGGTGCCCATCGTGGTCGCCGTCATCGCGGGCTTCATGGCCTTCGACAGCCACACCTTCGCCGCCTCCTGGAGCCCCTCGCACGACACCTTGGCCCACAGCGTCCCGGCGTCGCTGGTGATCATTTTCTGGGCCTTCCTCGGGGTGGAGAGCGCCGCAGTCCTGTCGGCCAAGGTGCGCAATCCCGCGCGCGATGTCGGCCGCGCCTCCATCGCCGGCGTCCTGCTGGCCACGGTGGTCTACATCGCCGCCAGCACGGCGGTCTTCGGGGTTATCCCTGCCTCGGTCCTGGCGCAGTCGACCAGTCCTTACGCCGACCTCGCCGCCCGGGTCTTCGGCGCCTCGCTCGCCGGGGTCGTGGCCGCGTGCGCCGTGGTCAAGACCATCGGCACGCTCAGCGGCTGGGTGATCATGGGCTCGGAGACCGCTCGCGCCGCCGCCCACCACGGCTTCCTGCCGGCCGGCTTCGGCCACGTCGGGCGCACTCCGATCGCCAACCCCCTGCTCGGCGGCGCGGTGATGTCGGTTGCGGCGGTCCTGTCCGGCCAGCCGACCATCGGCGGCCAGTTCGAGATCCTGGTCGGCAGCACGGCGGTGCTCACCCTCGTCGTGTACGCCATCTGCTGTCTGGCCCTGTTCCGACTGGCCCGGCGTTCGAACGCCCGCATCGTCGCCGTCGCCGGCCTGCTGTTCAGCATCGCCGCCGTGGTCGCGGCAGGGCCGAAATACGGGATTCCCGCGGCGATCCTGTTCGTCATCACCACCGCCGCCTGGCTGGCCTTCCTGAGAAAGCCTGGGGCCGCCGTTGACCCGGTGACCCCCGCTCTTTAGCAACGCCGCCGTTTGCTCGCCGGGATTCGGTGCTAGGGAGCCTGCCATGACCACCCAGCTTCTTCCCGGCGTCACCGGCGTGCTCGCGCTCGCGGACGGAACCATCCTGCAGGGCATCGGCTGCGGTGCCGTCGGCTCGGCGCTAGGAGAGGTGGTCTTCAACACCGCCATGACCGGGTATCAGGAGATCCTGACCGACCCGTCCTACATGAGCCAGATCCTGGCCTTCACCTTCCCCCACTTCGGCAATGTCGGCGTCAACGTCGAGGACATCGAACAGATCGGCGGCGGCTCGGACCAGTCGGCGCGCGGCGCCATCTTCCGCGACGTCCCCACCGCCCCCGCCAACTGGCGCGCCGACAGCGACCTGGACAGCTGGATGAAGCGGCGCGGCGTCGTCGGCCTGGCCGGGATCGACA
>JBBRFV010000153.1:0-6178 GCA_038241335.1 Caulobacterales bacterium
GAAGAAGGTCAACGCCGAAATCACAGTCCGGCAGGGCGGAAAAGGTTTTCGGGACAATGCACTCGCTGACTTTGACGTCCGGTGCGTCCTGACTGGCTGCACGGAGCCGGGGGTGCTCGAAGCGGCCCACATTGTTCCTTACCTCGGTGAGCACACAAATAAGCGTGACAATGCCCTTCTGCTCCGCGCCGACTTGCACATTCTTTTCGATCGCGAAGTGTTTTCGATCGACCCTGATCTGCTGACCATCAAAGTCGTGAAGCCGTCACTGAGCGCCCATTACGGCTTTCTGGACGGCTTCCAGATCAAGTTGCCAAAGGCTGTTGACGGCAAGCGCCTTGGACAACGACTGACTGAGAGGGACGCGTTTCTGGCCATCAAGGCGAGCGCGAAATCGTCCCCGCCCAAAGCCGAATAGGTCGGACAATCGGTCAGGAAATGGAGGGCGACCATCTGGGTCGGCCTCGATCGCGTCGCTCTAGGCGGATCAAATCGTACTTTTCTGCGAACCATTCGACGAAGTCGGCCGGAGTCTGCTCAAACTTCCAATACCTCAGCACCTGCTCACTGTCTGCGCCCGCATCGGACAGATCGAGGCACCAATCGCGCGCCATGATTTGATCGACTTCCTTCACCCAAGCCGAGCACTCGGGGGGCAAGTCGACATCGTCCCAGTGGCCGGGTTGATCGTCTGCCATGGCAACGACGATCTAAGGCGGGAAAAGCGAATTCAATCGCCCTTCCCCCCTCGCGGTTGAACCGCGTGACCCCAACCGGCCGCCCCCTCCCCGAGGCGGCCGTCGGGAGCCGTGCGTCCTAGCTGAGCACCACGATCGTCACGCGGCGGTTCTGGGCGCGGCCTTCGCGGGTGGTGTTGTCGGCGACCGGGGACTCCTCGCCATAGGAGATGGTGGCCATGCGGTTCAGGGCGACGCCCTGACGGCTGAGCGAACGGCGAACGGCCTCGGCGCGGGCCGAGCCGAGTTGTTCATTATAGGTCACCGAGCCGCTGGCGTCGGTATAGCCCTGAATCTCGAGGTAGACGTTGCGGTTCTCGGCCTTGAGCCGCTGGGCCAGCTCGGCGAGGCGCTGTTCGGCCTCGGGCGACAGGGTGTTGGCGTCGACGGGGAATTTCACCGAGTCGTCCGCCAGGACCACCTGGTACATGAATTTGCCCTCGGCCAGTTTGCCGGCGGCGGTGGCGCGGGCCAGGGCCTCGCCCGCCGTGCCCTCGACCTGGGTCAGATGGCTGTCGACCGCGCCGACATGGGCGTCGACGAGGGCGGCCTGATCGCGCACGAAGCGGTGGCTGGCGCAGCCGCTGGCCGTCACACCGGCCAGCAGCAGGACGCCGGCGACGGCGAGGGGTTTGAAGCGGGGCGTGTGGGGCGCGAAGGGGGATTGGGCGAGGGTGGACTGGGTCAAGATCGTCTCCGGGTCGCCGGGGCGCGACTCCCGAAATGTGCGCGGGCGGAACCTGCGGCGCCGCGCAGGGCGGCGTGATGGCGCGTATGCGGCGGTACGGCGCCGCCTTGGCTGTAAGCGCGCCACGATCCCGCCTTGCCGTAATGGTGTCTCGGGGCGATGCAGACGGCGCGGACCCCGGCCCCGGAACAGGCCCGCAGGCGCGCTCGCTTGGGCGCGATCGCGGCCAGCGTGACGGCGCACGGGGCCGTGGTCCTGATCCTGCTGAACGCGCGAGGCCGCCCGCCCGTGATTATGGAGCCGGACCTCCGGCCGCCCGTGGTGGTGACCCTGGAGCCGCCGCCCCGGCCGCAATCGCCGCCTCCGGTCGAGGCCCCCGCCACGGCGAAGGCCGCGCCCGCCACGGCGACGGCCAAGGCCTCGGCCGCCCCCTCGCCCGCCCCGCCCCGGCCGGCGCCGGTGCGGCCGCCGCCGCCGCCGCTGAAACTGAGGCCGCCCGTGCGGCCGGCCCCGAGCGTTCCCTCCGCGCCCCTGGCCGTGGCCGAGGTGGAGACGCCGATGCCGACCCTGTCCGACGGCCAGCTGGCGGGAGCGACCTTCGCCGGCTCGGGCGCCGGCTCGGGCGCGGGGTCAGGCTCCGGCGCGGGAACCGCTGACGGCGCGGGCTCGGGGTCCGGTTCGGGCCCGGGCGGGGCGTGCGACATGGTGCGGCGGCTGCAGGCGGCGCTGCGGGCCGACCCCGACATCCGCGCCGCCGTGGCCGGGGCGCGCGCGGCGCCGGGCGAGGGCCGGCGCACGCTGGTGATCTGGAACGGCGACTGGGTTCAGAATCCCGGACAGGCGGGCAAGGGTCTGGCGGGCGTCCGTCAGGCCATCGCCCTCGAGATCGCCTTCGCGCCGCGCGAGTGCCGGACCCAAGCCATGCGCGGCTATGCGGTGATCTCCCTGGCCGACGGACCGGGCGCGCCGCGACTGGCTCTGGGCCGGGGCGCGTGGCGCTGGACCGACCTGCTGGGGCGCTAGCGGGCGGCCGCCGCGGGGGGCCGCACAAGCAGGGCGTCGACGGGCTGGATGACGCCGTTGCGGGCCAGGGTCTCCTCGCCGGTCAGCCGCGCCCGGGCCCCGTTGTCGCCGGTGACCACCAGGGCGCCGCCATCGCGCGAGAAGGTCAGCAGCGTGCCGGCCATGGTGCGCATCTGTACGCCGCTGCCGCCGCCCCGGTCGACCGCCGCGCCGATGTCTGCGCGGGTCAGGGCGCCCGGCACGATGAGCGCTCGCAGCAGGGCGGCGCTCTGTGCGCGCACCGCAGGATCGGTCGGCGCCGCATCGGGACCGGCCGCCGTGAAGGCGGCGTCGGCGGGGGCGAAGACCGTGTAGGGGCCCTTGCCCTCCAGCACCCCGGTCAGGCCGGCGTTGACCAGCACGCGCTGGAGCGTGCCGAGGTCATGACTGGTCTTCAGCGAGGCGGCGAGGGTGGCGGCGGGCGCGGCGGGGCCGCCGGTCGCGGCCTTGTGGTCGCCGCAGCCGGCGACGGCCAGAACCGCAAGAGCAATCGAAGCCCCGCGCAGGCGTGTGATCATCGTCATGTCTGTGCGCCCGCGATCAGGTGAGAAGCTGGATGACGGCCTGGACCAGCCGGGTCTTCGGATCGACCTGGTACACATAGCCGTCATTGTAGCGATAAGAGGCGTCCGGGCCGTCCACATACTGGGCCCGGTACTGGTAGGGGATGTTGTAGATGTCGTAGCCGGCCGGCATGGGCTGGCCGGCGTTGATCGGCTGACCTGTCAGCAGGGCCACGACCTGGGTGATGGTCCGGGTCCGGGGATCCAGCCCGTAGACGGCGCCATCGGCGTAACGATAGTCGGCGCCGTCGTTCAGTCCGTAATAGTCGGTGAAATAGGCTGGGACCGGCTGGAAGGCGTATTGTGTCGGCCAGGGATTGCCCAGCCCAAGGGCTCCGCCCAGCACGGGGATATAGCCCAGCGGCGCCCCCTGCGCACTGACACGGTACAGATAGCCGTCATCGTACCGGTAACGGTCCGCGTCGCCGCGAGGGCTCCAGAGATAGTCGTAGCGGTCCCAACGGGTGCGTTCGGCGTCCAGGCGACGCGCCTGGCCGGGGGGCAGGCAGCCGTTGTCCTTCTTCGCCAGCCCCGGTGGGCAGCCCGCGATCAGCCCGCGATTCTGCTCCCTGCGGAACACCGCCACAGCCCGGGAATCCCCACGGCGATCGACCTCCCGAACGACGGGGCGGGGTTCATGATGATCGTCGCGGCGGTCAGCCCGCAGATCCTTCCGGTCATCGTTCGAACGTCCGGCTTCGCGAGCAGGCTGGGGCGCGCGCACCTCGGCGCGGTCAGGGCCGTGAACGTCGCGGCCGCCTGCGGGCTGCGCCTGAGCCCGATCGGGACCGCGACTGTCGTGGCTGCGGGCGGCCTGCGGCGTAGGCCGATCGGGCCCGCCGTCGCCGTGGTCGTGGCCGCCGCCGTGGTCGCCGCCCTTTTCATGGCCGCCGGAGCCGCGACCGTGGTCCTGCGCCGCCGCTGGCGCTCCTGCTGCGGCGAGCATCAGGGCTGCGGTCAAGGGAATGAACCTGTTCATGGCGAAACCTTTCGTCTGGGCTGGAGGAACGTTCGGCGGGACGGGCTGTTCCGGCGCGGCGCCGGATAGAAAGCCGTCCGTACGGCTCGCAATCGACAGCAATGCTTCATCGAAACGCGTCGGAACCGACGCCAATTCGCCATCGATCGTTGACCGGATCGAGACGTGGCGGACGCAAAGCGCGGCTATCGCCGTCCCCAAGTCAGGGGATATGAAATGAACCACGCACACACCTTCCGCACCCGCCTGTTGCTGGGCGCCGCGATCATGGCGGCGGCGGCCTCGCCGGCCCTGGCTCGCACCGACCCGGCCGGCAGCCCATCAGGGGTCGTCCCAGCAGTCGCCGGGGACCCGACCGGCCCGACGGCAGGTCCGACCGACCCCGCCGGCCCGACCAACCTGGGCGACATCATCGTCACCGCCACCAAGCGCGAGACCAATCTGCAGGACACGCCGATCGCCATCTCGGTGGTCAACGCGGAAGCGCTCGAGAACCGCCACATCCAGAGCCTGATGGACCTGGCCGACGGCGCCGTCCCCGGCTTGCGCATCGCCACCTTCGAAGCCCGCCAGTCGGCCCTGACCATCGGCATCCGCGGCATCGTGCCCAACGACGCCAACCAGCCCGCCCGCGAACAGGGCGTCGGCGTCTATGTCGACGGCGTCTATCTGGGCCGCCAGCACGGCCTCGGCGCCGCCCTGTTGGACATCGAGCGCATCGAGGTTCTGAAGGGTCCGCAAGGCACCCTGTTTGGCCGCAACACCGAGGGCGGCGCCCTGTCGCTGGTGACGCGCAAGCCCACCGGCGTGGCCGGCGTCCGCTTCGTCGGCGGGGTCGGCAACCTCGGCGCCTACAACTCTGAAGTCCATGTCGACTTCCCTTCATTCGCCGACGTGGCCGTCAAGGTCGATGGCATCATCTCGGTCCAGGGCCCGGTCACCCGGAACCCCCTGCCCGGCCAGACCGGTTTCGGCGCCTATGACCGTCGCGGCCTGCGCGCCCAGGTCCGCTGGACCCCGACCGGCCGGTTCACCGCCGATTTCGGCGCGGACATCGGCGTCGACAAGAACACGCCGTTCTACAGCCAGCTGCTGAACTTCAACCCGAACGGCCTGACGGTGGTGCCCTTCACCTCGCCGACCGTGCCCGCCGGCAGCATCCGCAACCTGGCGCCGCTGGTGCAGGTCAACGGCGACAGCATCATGCATGTCGCCGACATCGGCGTGCCGCAGCAGTGGAGCGAGGACGACACCAAGGGCGCCGACATGCACCTGTCGTTCCGCCCGAACGACTCGCTGGAGCTGCGCTCGATCACCGCCTATCGCGAGGTCGCGGTCGAACAGTATGACAACATCGCCGGCGCCCACCGTCCGCCGATCGTCGGGCCGAACTCGAACTTCAGCCGCTATTCGCTGGCCGGCCTGTGGCAGCACCAGTTCAGCCAGGAGTTCCAGGCGGTCGGGTCGCTGGGCGACCAGATCGACTACGTCGGCGGCCTCTACTATTTCAAGGAACACGCCTCGGACGACGCGGCGACACCCTCGACCAACCGATGGAACGCCGACGGCACCGGCTACACCATCAACGACCCGACCCCGACGATCCGCGGCCACCGTTCGCTCGACCGGGCCAGCCGCGCCGAATCGGAAAGCAAGGCCGTCTACGGTCAGCTGGTCTGGACCCCCGCGTCGCTGGACGCCCTGCACATCACGGTCGGCGGCCGCTACACCTGGGACGACAAGTCGGGCGTGCTGTTCACCGTCAACAATGCGCCGACCAACTTCACTTTCGAAGAGAAGAACACGCGCTTCAACCCGCTGCTGACGCTGGCCTATGACGTCAGCGACGACATCAACGTCTACGCCAAATACGCCACGGGCTACCGGGCCGGCGGGGCCTCGTCGCGCTCGCTGACCTACCGCTCGTTCGGTCCGGAGGACATCAAGACCTACGAACTGGGCCTGAAGAGCGACTGGCTGGATCACCGCCTGCGCGTCAACGCCGCCGCCTTCTATTCGGAGCGCGAGAACAGCCAGATCGACTTCAGCCTGGTGACGGTGATCGGGGCCTCGACCCGCAACACCCTCGAGACGATCAACGCCCCGGGCATCACCACGATCAAGGGCGCCGAGCTGGAAGCCACGGCCC
>JBBRFV010000154.1:0-6150 GCA_038241335.1 Caulobacterales bacterium
CGCCGGCGACGACCTGGCCGCCCTGATCGCGGCCGAGCCTGACATCGAGGACGCCGTCGAGCGTCGCGCCGGCGTCGCCACCATCGTCAAGACGCGCTTCGTCGCGGCCGGTCAGCAGTTGCTGCGGCTGGACGAGGAAGCCGCCGGCCTGACGGGAGAGTCCAGCGACGCCTTCGCCGGGGCGTCGGTCTATCTGCTGTCGGACTACGCCAAGGGCGTGGTCAGCGACCTCATGATCGCCGAGGCGCTGACCGCAGCCCAGACCAGCGGCGCGCCTGTTGTCGTCGATCCCAAGGGACGGGATTTCGCCCGATACGGCGCGGTCGATCTGATCAAGCCGAACGCCAGCGAACTGGCCGGCGCCACGGGCCTGCCGGTCGATAGCGACGCCGAAATCGAGGCGGCGCTGAAGGCCCTTCTGGACGCCACGACCGCCAAGGCGATCGTCGTCACCCGCGCCGGCAAGGGGATGAGCCTGATGCGGCGCGGCGAAGCGGTGCAACATTTCCCCGGCCGGGCGCGCGAGGTGTTCGACGTCTCCGGCGCCGGCGACACCGGGCTGGCCGCCCTGGGCCTGGCGCTGGGCGCGGGCGCGTCGCTGGAGACGGCGGTGGAGTTCGCCATCCTCGCCTCGGGCGTGGTGGTCGGCAAGGCGGGGACGGCCGTGGTCACCCCGGCCGAACTGATCGACGCCGAAATGAGCCAGCATGCGGCGGGGGCCCACGCCAAGGTCATGCCGCTGGAGGAGCTGGCGCACGTGGTCGAGGGCTGGAAGCGGCAGGGGCTGAAGGTCGGCTTCACCAACGGCTGTTTCGACATCCTGCACCGCGGCCACGTCGCCTATCTGGCCCAGGCGCGCGGCTGGTGCGACCGGCTGGTGGTGGCGTTGAACACCGACGCCTCGGTGCGCCGCCTGAAGGGCGAGGGCCGGCCGATCAATGATCTGGACAGCCGCGCCGTGGTCATCGGCGGGCTTCAGTCCGTTGATCGGGTCACCGCCTTCGACGATCCCACGCCGCTGGCCTTGATCGAACGGTTGCGGCCCGACGTGCTGATCAAGGGCGCGGACTACACCCGTGAGGGCGTGGTCGGCGGCGACCGGGTCGAAAGCTGGGGCGGGGAGGTCAGGCTGGCCACCTTCGAGGACGGCTATTCGACCACCAGCACCATCGCCAAGATGAAGGACGACGCATGACCCGGCGCATGATCGTGGTGACCGGGGGCGCGGGCTTCATCGGCTCCAACATCGTCGCGCGGCTGTGCGCCGAGGGGCGGCGCGACATCGTCGTCTGCGACCGGCTGGAAGACGCCGCCCTGGGCAAGTGGAAGAACCTGGCCAAACACGCCATCGCGGACTTCTGGTCGCCCGAGGAATTGTTCGCCCAGTTGGAACGTCAGGCCGACCGGGTCGAGGCGGTCATCCACATGGGCGCGATTTCGTCGACGACGGAACCGGACGCTGACCTGATCCTGCGCACCAATTTCTCGCTGTCCCGCGACCTGTGGGACTGGTGCGCCCTGCGCGGCGCCCGGCTGATTTACGCATCGTCGGCGGCCACCTATGGCGACGGCGGCCTCGGCTTCGAGGATCAGGACGATCTTCGATCTTTGTCCGCGCTCCGACCCCTAAACGCCTACGGCTATTCAAAAAACCTGTTCGATCAATATGCGGTTCGACAGGCAGCGACGCCCAACGCTCCGCCGCAGTGGGCTGGTCTGAAATTCTTCAACGTCTATGGGCCCAATGAGTACCACAAGGGCGCGATGAAGTCGGTCGTGGCCCAGATCTGGCCCAAGGTGGCCGCCGACGAGGCGGTGACCCTGTTCCGCTCGCACAACCCGGCCTACCCCGACGGCGGCCAGATGCGAGACTTTGTCTTCGTGGAAGACGTGGTCGATATCATCGACTGGCTGCTCGAGACGCCGGACGTCTCGGGCGTGTTCAACGCCGGCTCGGGCCAAGCCCGGTCCTTCCTCGATCTGGCCCACGCGACCTTCGTCGCGGCCGGCAAGGCGCCGCGGATCGAATACATCGACACCCCGATCTCCATTCGCGACAAATACCAGTATTTCACCGAGGCCCGGATGGAGCGGCTGCGCGCCGCCGGCTATGTCGGTCAGTCGACGCCGCTGGAGGAAGGCGTACGCCGCTATGTGCAGGACTTCCTGCACGGGGCGGATCCCTATCGATGACGCGGACGCGGCTGAGCGCGCGACAGACGGTCGGCTGGCTCGGCCTGACGTTTGTCGCCCTCGTCGTGGCCGCCGCCATCGTCTGGCGCGGCGACATCCTGCAGGCGGCGCTGGATCCCCAGGTGCCGTTCCAGACCTACACGCCGCCACCGGCGCCGGACTACCGCCAGCCGGCCTCGTGGGCGTTGCTCGACGCCCGTACGCCCGGCTCTGGTCCAGCAGCCGTCTTCTTCGTCCATTCGACCACCTATGACGGTGGACGGGACTGGAACGGACCGATCGGCGACGCCAAGGCCGACGCCTATCTGCGCCGGGTGGTCCTGCCCAACTACGCCGGCCCTTTCGCCCGCACCGGGGCCATCAGCGCGCCGCGCTACCGGCAGGCCAGCCTCTACACCCGCCTGACCCTGCGCGAGGACGCCCGCGAGGCGCGCGCCTTCGCCTGGCGCGACATCGCCGCGGCTTTCGACATTTGGATCACCCGCCATCCGACGGGACCCATCGTCCTGGCCGGGGTCGAGCAGGGCGGCGAGATGGTCGATCGCCTGGTGCGCGACCGGGTCGCAAACGAGCCGGCGCTGCGGAGCCGTCTGGTCGCCGCCTATGTGATGGACGCCGTCATCGCCGCTGACGGCCTGTCGCCCGAAGTTCCGGCCTGCGCCCGGCGTGACCAGGCCGGTTGTCTGGTGGCCTGGTCTCCGGTCGGCGAGGGCAATGACGGCGCCGCCCGCCGCCGCCTGGCGCGAGCGCTGGTCTGGGACAATCGCGGCCGGTTCGTCGATCTGGACGGCCGCGCGGCGGTCTGCGTCAATCCGGTGACCGGCTCGACCAGCACCGAACCGGTCGCTGCCCGCCACCAACAAGGCGCCACCAACGCCACCGGCCTCGAATGGGGCGCCCGGCCGGCCCTGATCGCGCGAGGCATCGCCACCCGTTGCCGCGACGGTTTGCTGCGCCACACCCAGCCGGACCTGGAGTCCTTCCGTGAGACCGGGAACTGGGCGGACAGACGAAAGTCCCGCCCGTACAATCTATTCTACGGTGATGTTGAAGCAGACGTTCAAACAAGACTGATGGCATGGCGGGCGCAACAGCGCGGCTAGTCGAGCCCTGACCGGTCGTTGCGCCAGTCGAACAACGCTTCCAGCACCCGCACCGCCTCGCCGCGGGGCGAGGTCAGGTCGGGATCGCGGCCCAGCACCAACCGCGCATCGTCGGCCGCAGCCAGCAGCATCGACCGGTGCCGGACGGGGTCGGCGAAGCGATAGGCGGGGAAGCCGCTCTGCTTGAGCCCCAGCGGATCGCCGCCGCCGCGCAGGCGGAAGTCCTCCTCGGCGATCTCGAAGCCGTCCTCGGTGCGGCGCAGGGTCTCCAGACGGGTCTTCGCCGTCTCCCCAAGCCCGTCATCACCCCCGCCGTAGAGCAGGATGCAGGCGCTGGCCTTGGTCCCCCGTCCGACCCGACCGCGCAACTGGTGCAACTGAGCCAGACCGAAGCGATCGGCGTGCTCGATGACCATGATGGTGGCGTTGGGCACGTCGACCCCGACCTCGACCACGGTCGTGGCCACCAGCAGGGGAAGGCGGCCGTCGGCGAAGTCGGTCATCACGGCCTCGCGCTCCGCCCCCGGCATCTGGCCGTGGGCCAGTCCGACATCGATCTTGAGGATGCGGCGCAGGTCGGCGGCGCGGGCCTCGGCGGCGGCCAGGTCGGACGCCTCGCTCTCGGCCACGAGCGGGCAGATCCAATAGGCTTGGGCTCCGCCGTCGATGGCGGCCTTCAGGCGTTTGGCGACCTCTCCGATGCGAGTCTGCGGCAGGACGGCGGTCGTCACCGGGGTCCGCCCCGGCGGCTTCTCGGTCAGGCGCGAGACCTCGAGCTCGCCGTACTGGGTCAGCTCCAGGGTGCGGGGGATGGGGGTCGCCGACATGGTCAGCAGATGAACTCCGCCGGTGCGCGGATCGCCTTTCGCCTGGAGTCGTTGGCGCTCGTTGACGCCGAAGCGATGCTGTTCGTCGATGACGGCGAGGGCCAGGCGATCGAAGCGGACGGCGTCCTGGAACAGGGCATGGGTGCCGATCGCGACGGCGGCCTCGCCGGACGCCAGCGCCGCCAGCCGCGCGCGGCGATCCGCCGGAGTGTCGCGACCGGTCAACAGGACGGTGGCCACGCCGGCGGCCTCAAGCAACGGGCCCAGCCGTTGGAAATGCTGCCGCGCCAGTATCTCGGTCGGCGCCATCAAAGCAGCCTGGAAGCCGGAGGCGGCGACATCGGTCAGAGCGAGAGCGGCGACCGCCGTCTTGCCGGAGCCCACGTCGCCTTGCAGCAGCCGGCCCATCTGTTCGCCCGAGGCGAGGTCGCGGCGGATGTCCTCCACGGCCCGCGCCTGGGCCCCGGTCAGGGTGAAGGGCAGGGCGGCCAGGAGCCGGGCGGAAGGCTCCCCTGGCGCGACCCTGGGCGCGGGGGTGATCTGGCGGGCGCGGCGGCGGCGGGCAAGGGCCAGCTGATGCGCCAGCAGTTCGTCATAGGCCAGTCTCTGGCGGCCGGGCGTGTCGGCCGACAGGTCGAACTCGGACGCCGGAGCGTGCAGGGCCGCCAAGGCCTCGCGCCAGTTGGGCCATCGATTGCGCGCCAGCCAGGCCGGGTCCTGCCATTCGGGCAGGTCCGTCGCGTGGGTGAGCGCTCCCTGCACCAGCTTGCGCACGACTCTCGAGGTCAGGCCCTGGGTCGCCGGATAAACGGCCTCGACCGCAGCGATCTCGTCGGCCTGTTCGGGGGGGAAGATGTCGGGATGGACGATCTGAACCTCGTTGTTGAAGCGCTCGACCTTGCCGGAGACGAGCCGCTTCTGACCCTTGGGCAACAGGCGATCGATGTGCTGGGCCGAGCCGCCGAACCAGATCAGATGGACGAAGCCGGTGTCGTCGGACGCCCGCACCTTGATCGGGGCGCCGGGCTTGCCCGGCACGATCAGGCGATCGACCATGACTTCGAACACCCCGACCTGGCCCTCGGCCGCATCCACGGCGGTCATCGGCCGGCGGATGATCAGGCCGGACGGGGACAGAAACAGGACGTCGCGCACCAGCGGCCCGGCCAGTTTCCGGACGAGCGGCAGCACCTTGGGCCCCACGCCCTTGAGCGTGGAGACCTCGGCGAACAGGGGAAAGAGAATCTGCGGCCGCATTTGACGACAGCATAGCTGGCGATTGGCCGTCTGGAACGCTATCTGACGCGGCGATGTTAAAGGCGCTGCCGCGCTTCGCGCCATGTGGGCGCAATTCACTCTCAACGACCGGGCAAGGATCCTTGTGGCCGATATCGACGCGCGTCTGAATGAAACCTCGGCCAGGAACCGGCTGGGCCGGATCGTCTTTCGGGCGTGGCGACGCGGCTTCCGCGAGGCCGACCTGGTGTTGGGTCCGTTCGCCGATCAGGTGGGACCGACCCTGACCGCGAGCGAACTGGATTCGTTCGAGGCGCTGCTGGCCCAGGACGACGACCACCAGATCTACGCCTGGATCATCGGATCAGAAGCGACCCCCGCGTTGTATGAGACCCCGGTCATGGCCAAGATCCGCGTCTTCATGCGCGACCATGTGGCGGCCGCCGTCGCCGAGGGCGCCGGCTGATGGACGCCGTGGTTCTCAAACGCAGCGATCAGGAGCTGGGCGGAGCGCCCGAGGGTCTGGACGCCCTGACGGTCGCCGAACGGCTGACCGCGGACGGCGGAGTGGGCCTGTTCGTCTCGCGCGACTACGCCCGCATGGGCGAGTTCGTGCAGGCTTTCGGATTCTTCTCCAAAGACATTGAGGTCATTGAATTTCCGGCCTGGGATTGCCTGCCCTACGACCGGCTGAGCCCGACCTCTGCGGTATCGGCCGAGCGGATGGCGGCCCTGACCCGGCTGGCCCAGCGTGCGCCGGGCGACAGCAAGCCGCTGCTGGTCGTGACCAC
>JBBRFV010000155.1:0-6085 GCA_038241335.1 Caulobacterales bacterium
CCTCGGGCCGACGCCGGCGAGGAGAACGCACCGGCCGCCTTCGCGAGGGAGCGCAAACCGTCTATGCACCGCCGCCATGGCAATCTTTCTGTATGGCCGCCCGCCGGCGGTGTTCGATCCGCCTGGCGCCGAGCCGTGGCGCGCCCGCCGTCGAGCCGTTAGCCTGACCTCATGTGCGCGTCCTTCCAAGCCCGGTTCAACCTCACCCAGTTGGTGCGTCTGTTCGAGCAGGGGCGCGCTCCCCTGGCCTTTGACGGCGGTCGCCCCAACATCGAACCGGTCGATGAAATGCGCCCCACCGATGAGGCCCTCGCCGTGCGGGCGCGGAAGGGGGCCGACCTGGACATAGCGGCGACCGTCGAACTGGTCGCCATGCGCTTCGGCTTTCCGCCGCCGGCTCCCAAACGCCCGCCCGTGATTAATTTCCGGTCCGAAGGCCGGCGCTTCTCCAACGGGCCGGCCGGCGGCCGCGCCCTGGTGCCGGTATCGGGCTTCTACGAATTCACGGGTACGACCTACCCCAAGACCCGCTGGCTCCTGGGAGGCGTCGACGGCGAACCGCTCGCCCTGGCCGCCATCTGGCGCGCCGGACCGGTCGGCGAGGCCTTTTCGCTGCTGACCGCCGAGCCGGGCCCGGATGTCGCGCCCTATCATTCGCGCGGCGTCCTGCCCTTGCCGGTCTCGCTCTGGGCCGACTGGCTGTTCGACCGCCGGCCCGCCGAGGCGCTGCTGTCGCCGCCGCCCGCGGGGACGCTCATCGCCGCACCGGCGCCGCGTCCCGGCAAGAATTGAACGACGCGGTCCAGCGCCGCTGACAGAGGCGAACAAATCAGGCACAAGGCCGCGATGCTCGCCGACTCGATCCTGACCGCTCCGCCCGCGCCGACGCTTGCTGACGCCCGGGCGACGCTGGAGCGGGTCTGGGGCCATGGCGATTTCCGCGGCCTCCAGTCCGAGGTGGTGACCGAGGTCCTCGCCGGCCGCGACGTGCTGGCCGTCCTGCCGACCGGCGGCGGCAAGTCGGTCTGCTACCAGATCCCGGCCATGCTGCGCCCCGGCCTCGGCCTCGTCGTCTCGCCCCTGATCGCCCTGATGACCGACCAGGTCGAGGCGTTGAAACAGCAAGGCGTCGCCGCGGCCCGGCTCGATTCCGGCGTCTCCATGGACGACCGCTCGACCGTCTGGCGTCAGGCCAAGGCCGGCGAACTGGACCTGCTCTATGTCTCGCCCGAAGGGCTGGCCCAGCCGCACCTGATCGACCGGCTGCACGAGCTTCCCCTGTCGCTGATCGCCATCGACGAAGCCCACTGCGTCTCCCAGTGGGGCCACGACTTCCGCCCCGACTACCGGACGCTGGGCCGCCTCGCCGAACTCTTCCCCGGCGTGCCCCGCATCGCCGTCACCGCCACCGCCGACGCCCGCACGCGCGACGACATCGTTCGCTCCCTACGGCTGGAAGGCGCGAAAGTCGTCGTCGACAGCTTCGCCCGCCCCAATCTGCAACTCTCGGCCGTTCGCAAGGAGAACGCCTCGCGAGCGAAGACCGACGCCGCCGTCATCGACCTCGTCCGCCAGCGGCGCGGCAAGTCCGGCGTGGTCTATTGCGGCTCGCGCGACGGCTGCGAGCGCGTCGCCGACGCCCTCAAGGCCGCCGGGACCAACGCCATCGCCTATCACGCAGGCATGGACGCCCGCGACCGCGACCGCCGGCTCGAACGATTCCTCGCCGAGGACGGCGCCGTCATGGTGGCGACCATCGCCTTCGGCATGGGCGTCGACAAGGCCGACGTCCGCTTCGTCATTCACGCCGACCCGCCCGGTTCGCTGGAGGCCTATTGGCAGGAGATCGGCCGCGCCGGACGCGATGGCGAACCGGCCGAGGGCCTGACCCTGTACGGCCCGTCGGACATCGCCTGGACCCTGAAACGGCTCGACAGCCGCCCCATGGCCGAGGAGGTCAAGGCGGTGCAGGTGCGCAAGGCGCGTCAGCTCTTCGCCATGCTGGACGGCCCCACCTGCCGCCCCCAGACCGTGCGCCGCTATTTCGGCGAGACGGACGCCCAGCCTTGCGGCGTCTGCGACATCTGCCTCGATCCGCCCGCCATGTTCGACGCCACGGTCCCGGCCCAGAAAGCCTTGGCGGCGGTCCAACGGCTCGGCGAACGCTTCGGCAGGACCCGCGTCATCGACCATCTCCTCGGCAAGACGAAGGAGGTCCAGCCGTGGGAGACCGCCCTGACGACCTGGGGCATCGGGGCCGACACGGCCCTGCACACCTGGCGCGATGTGGTCGATCACCTGATGTTCGAAGGCCTGTTGGTCGAGGATCCCAACGAGGGCAAGCCGCTGGTGCGCATCGGCGACCCCGACGCCGTCCGCGCCGTCTATCGCGGCGAGCGGCCCGTCGAGGTGCGCCTGACTCCGGCCCGCGTCGTCGGCTCGAAGGAACGCGTCCGGACCGGCCGCAACGCCGCGCTGGAGACCATGGACGCCGACGTCCGCGCCCGCTTCGAGACCCTGCGCGCCTGGCGCCGCGACCGGGCGGCGGAGCAAAGGGTGCCGCCCTACGTCATCTTCCAGGACAAGACCCTGCTGGAGATAGCCATGGCCGAACCCGGCGACTTGACGACGCTTGGGCATATCTCAGGCGTGGGCCAGACAAAGCTGGACCGTTACGGCAAGGGCGTCCTGGCCGCGCTCGAAACCATCGCCGCGTGATCGCGAGGACCCATGACAGAGACGCCCGAACCGCCCACGCCCCTCAACACCGACGTACCGCACGCGACGCCGGATCGGCCCCTGAGCGAGGCCGCGCGCCGCGCCCTTCTGGAGGCGGCCCAACGCCGCGCCGCCGCGCCGCAGACCAAGTCCCAGCCCGAACACGGCGGCCCGGCCGGTCCCGAACCGACCCGCTACGGCGATTGGGAGAAGAAAGGGCTGGCGGTCGATTTCTGAGGCCGGAGAACGAAGCCGGGCGAACGGCGTTAACCGTGGCGTTCAGGAGATCGCCATGACCCGCCCCCTCGCCTTCGCCGCCTTGGCCGCCACCCTCATCGCTGGCCCGGTCGCCGCCCAGACCTGGGGCCAGCCCGTCTATGTCGGCCCCTACGGTCACGTCGTCGGGGGCACGCCCCTGTCCGAGGTCGAGACCCGGTCCTATGTCGAGACCGGCCGCTGGGCCGACGGCTACTCCGAACAGCCCTACGTCTACGTCCCCGCTCCGGCCGATGGACAGCACGGCCATGGCGGTTACGGACACCGCTCCCACCGCGCCGGTTACGGCTACGGCTACGGTTATCCGGCATCCCGCTACGGATACCGGAGCCGACGCGCGGACTCCCGCGTCGGCTATCGCGACGAGTGGGGCTATAACGACGACCGGCCTCCGGCGTACCGGGGGCGCCGGGATCACGACTGCGGCTGCAGCGACGTCTACCTCTACGACCGCTGAATCCTAAGGCTTAACCTTAAGATCAACGCCGCCGGGGGAATGCGGCGCGTCGCGTTTCCCTGTCTCGGTGCAACCGGAAACCGGCGCGCGCCGGCGGGCTTACAAACGCTCCCGAATACGGAGCGTGACCATGTCCAGAACTCTCAGCCGACTGCTTCCCGTCGCCAGCGCCGCCCTGGCGATCCTGGCCGGCAGCGCCAGCGCCGCCCTCGCCGGCGGTCCCGGCGGTCACCCCGGAAATCCCCCTCCCTCTCACGGCGGCTGCGGCCAGTGTGGCGGCGGGCATGGCGGGGGGCACGGCGGCGGGAGCCGCAACGTCAACATCAACGTCAACGCCAGTGCGAGCGCCTCGGCCTCGGCCAGCGCCGCCTCCCGGGGTTCGATCAACGCCCACCTCTACAACATGGGCTCGGTGCGCGGCGGCGGATACGGCGGTTCGGTCTATGTCGGCGGCGGCTATGGCGGCGGCGACGTCTACGAGGGGGCCATGGTCACCTACGGCGAACTGCCGCTGGCCCGGGGACGCGCTTGCGCCGCAGCGCCGTTCGGCTATGCCCTGGAAGGCTACGGCCGCCAGATCCGCGGCCCGGTTCAATGCGGTTCGGTGGGCGAGGCGTCCTATCGCGAGGATCGCGGCGGTCGCTACGGCTACAGCGAGCGTCACGAGCGCGCCTCCGAGTCCCGCTACAGCTCGCAAGAGTCCTACGAATACGAAGCCCGGATTTCCGAAGACCGCGGCGGCTATGACCACGACGACGGGCGCGGTTGCGGCTGCGATCATGACCGGGACCGCGAGCCGGCGCCCTATCCGCCAGCCAGCTACCCGGATGAACCGACCTGGCGCGCCCCGCCGCCGCCGCATCGCGCCCGGCCCCGGCCGTCGCACCCTCGGCCCGCCGCGCGGCAGCCGTCGCGCCAGCACTACCAGCAGGAGCCCGGCGAGCGGGGCTAGGCGCGCAGGCCGGCGATCGACCCGACGATAGCCGAGGCGGCCGCCAGCGGATCGGCGTCGCCGACGATCGGACGAGCCACGACCAGATGGGTCGCTCCGGCCCGGATCGCCTCGACCGGCGTCGCCACCCGCTGCTGATCGCCCTTGTCGGCGCCCTCGGGCCGCACGCCGGGGGTGACTATCAGGAAGTCCGGCCGGCCCGCGGCGATGGCCAGTTCACGCACCCGGGCCGCCTCCAGCGGGCTGGACACCACCCCGTCGACGCCGCAGTCCAGCGCCTGGCGCACCCGCTTCAGCACCAGGTCGCCCGCCGTGGCGCCATAGCCGATCTCGACCAGGTCGGCGTCGGACAAACTGGTCAGCACCGTCACCGCCAGCAGTTTCGTCGCTGTCCCGGCCGCGTCTCGGCCCCTGACCGCCGCCCGCATCACCTGCGGTTCGGCATGGACGGTCAGCAGGTCGCAGCCGCCCTCGGCGACCGACCGGGCCGCGCCCTCCACCTGGGCGCCGATGTCGTGCAGCTTCCAGTCCTGGAACACCGTCTTGCCCCGGCCGCGCAGGGCCTGGGCGAACGCCATCCCGCCGGGCCGCGCCAGCAATGTCAGGCCGATCTTGTAGGCCGAAACCGTCTCGCCCAGCGTCGCTGTCATGGCCTCGGCGGCCTCCAGCGAGGGCAGGTCCAGGCCGACGATCAGGCGCGGGTCCGAGGTCATGGCGTCCTTTCTCCCGGTCAGGGGGTGGACGCGCGACGGCGCATCCGACCTTATGGCCGGCGAAATTGAATTGTGGGGCGAGGGCAGGTCATGAACGCGGTCGATCTGGGGGTCAACCTGTTCGTCGCCCTGTTCGCGCTCGTCGACCCGATCGGCAATGTGCCCATCTTCGCCGCCGCCACCGCCGGCGCTTCGCTGCGCCAGCGGGTCTCGGTGGCTGCCCTGATCTGCGGCTTCATCGTCGCCTTCCTGACCTTCTTCTTCTTCACCGGCATCTCGCTGCTGCAGTTCTTCGGCATCTCGCTGGCGGCCTTCCGCATCGCCGGCGGCATCCTGCTTCTGCTGCTGGGCCTCGACATGACCCGCGAGGACTTCCTCAAGATCTTCGCCGACGCCGACGCCGTGGCCGACGCCAAGGATGTGCGCGGCTACGCCAGCCGACGCTTCAAGCGGCTGGTGGTGCCCTTCGCCATGCCGCTTCTGATCGGCCCCGGAGCCATCTCGACCATCATCATCCAGGCGGGCGAGGCGGCCAAGCTGGGCGCAGCCGGTCACGCCGCCGGCATGGTCGCCATCGGTGCGGCGGGTCTGGCCTGTTTCGTCTGCTTCGCCCTGACCGGCCCGATCAGCCGCCTGCTGGGCGAGATCGGCATGGCCATCATCGTCCGCGTCTCGGCCTGATTTTGTGCGCCCTGGCGATCCAGTTCATCCTCGCCGGCCTTGGCGAAGCCATCCCCGGCATGTTCGCCGGGGCGGTGACGGCGCCCTATCCGACGAGCGGGCATTAGCCCGGACGGTCAGATCCGTTTCAACCGTTTCGCGTGCCCCCCGACCATCCGCAGCGCCACGGCGTCGGGCAGATGCTTGGCCAGACCCGCCAGCACGGTGTTCATGAGCCCCGGCGTGACCTTCGGCCGGTTGGCCTCGCAGGCCGCATAGCCGACCTCGGCCACGTGCGCCGCCGTCTGC
>JBBRFV010000156.1:0-6082 GCA_038241335.1 Caulobacterales bacterium
AATCCCTAATCCCTAATCCCTAGCCCCACAGCTTCGCGCCATTGGCCGCACTGGACGCCGTCGCACGGTCGGGCGACAACCGGCTCATGAGCGCGCCTGACCGTTACGACGTCATCATCGCCGGGGCCGGCCTGGCCGGAGCCGCCTTCGGCCTCGCCGCCGCCCAGGGGGGACTGAATGTCGTGCTGGTCGACCCCCAGCCCTTCTCGGACCAGTTGGCGCCGACGTTCGACGGGCGCTCCACCGCCATCGCCTTCTCGACCTTTCGCATGCTGGACGCCCTGGGCCTGGGCGCGCCGTTGCGGCCGCACGCCTGCCGCATGGATCGCATCCTGGTCAGCGACGGTCGCAGGCCCGGCGCGACGTCGCGGGCTACGTCTTCGGCCTTCCTGCGGTTCGACGCCGACGAGATCGGCGACCGGACCGATGGCGAACCGCTCGGCTATCTGGTCGAGAACAGACGTATTCGCGCCGCCCTCGCCGAGGCGATCGCGACGGCGGGCATCGAGGTCCGGGCCCCGGCCGCTGTCGCCGCGGTCGAGGCCGGGTCGGCCCTGACCACGGTGACCCTCGCCGACGGCGGCCGGCTTCAGGCCCCGCTGGTGGTGGGCGCCGAGGGCCGCGGCTCGCTGGTGCGGCGCGCCGCCGGCATCGAGACGGTGGGCTGGAGCTATGGTCAGGGCGGGGTGGTGGCCACCGTGTCGCTCGGCCGGGACCACGGCAATGTGGCCCATGAATATTTCCTGCCGTCCGGCCCGTTCGCCATCCTGCCGCTGACGGAACAACGCGCCAGCCTGGTGTGGACCGAGACGACGCGCCGGGCCGAGGCGCTCAAGAACGCGTCGGACGCCGCCTTCCACGCCCATCTGATGCGGCGCTTCGGCGACTTCCTCGGCGACGTCGCCGTGGTGGGACCGCGCTTCGTCTATCCGCTGTCGCTGCAGCTGGCCGAACAGATCACAGCCCCGCGCACGGCCCTGATCGGCGACGCCGCCCACGCCGTCCATCCGGTCGCGGGTCAGGGGCTGAACATGGGGCTGAAGGACGCCGCGGCGCTCGCCGAGGTGCTGGTCGAGGCGATGCGACTGGGCGAAGACATCGGCTCCGAGCTCGTGCTGGACCGCTACGTCCGCTGGCGGCGGTTCGACAACGTCGCCCTGACCGCCGGCTTCGACGCCTTCGTGAGGTTGTTCTCCAACGATATCGCGCCGGTGCGGCTGGCCCGCGACCTGGGCGTGGCCGCCGTCAACCGCCTCGCGCCCCTGCGCCGCGCCTTCATGCACGAGGCGGGCGGCGCGACGGGGGATTTGCCGCGGTTGCTGCGGGGACAGGCACTGTGATCCGGCCGACGCTCGCGAGCTTCATGTTGATCGCGCTGTCGGCCTGCGCGTCCGACTATCCACCCGGACCAGACGCCCACGCCTTGGCGACTCTGATCGCGGCGGCCCGGCCCGGCGTCGCTCCGAAGATCAGGGCCGTGCGCTGCGGGTTCATCGCCGAAGAGGGGACGGAATGGCGCCGTCGCTATCATGAACGCGCTTCGGACGGCCGTTGGGTCAGGCTGGAGACCTACGTTGCGATCGACGGCCGCGGCTGGCGGCTGATCGACGACGTCGGGGACCCCGATCATCCGCCAGATCGACGTTAGTCCAGCGTCCGCGCCTCTTCCGGCAGCATGATCGGCACGCCGTCGCGGATCGGATAGGCCAGTTTCGCGCCCTTGGAGACCAGTTCCTGGCGCTCGCGATCATAGGTCAGCTTGCCGCGCGTGACCGGGCAGACCAGCACCTCCAGCAGGCGCGGATCAACGGAGGCGGGGGTGTGGAAGGCGTCGGACATGGGGGGAAGATACAGAGGCGAGGGACCGGGGACTAGGGATTAGGGACCAGGGATTAGGCAGGAAGCGGGCAGTGGCTTTTTCGGCCCCAATCCCTAATCCCTCAGCCCTGACTGCTTACTTGCCTCATTGCATCGACGGCGTCTCGCCCTCGCCGTCGCCGGCGGCGTCGATGCGCATCAGGGCGGTGAGGACGACGGCGCGGTCGTTGAGCTCGGGGGCCTCCAACAGGGCCTGTTTCTCGGGCGGTTCGAACGGCAGGGCCATGGACAGGCTGTTGATCAGGGCCTCGGGCGGGGCGCTCTCGGCGGTGTCCCAGTCGATGTCGAGACCGCGCGTCTCCAGATAGGCGCGCAGGGCGTCCAGCAGGTTATCGCGATCCAGGCCGGCCTCGTCGGTCGGCGGCGCGACCAGATCGCTCTCGAAGGACGAGAAGTCGGCGCGAACCTGGCGATAGGGGGTCTGGCTGGGCAGTTCGTTGGCCAGTCGGAAGCGGGCGCAGCCGGTCAGGGTGATCAGATAGCGCCCGTCCGAGGTCTCGGCGAAGCTGGTGATCCGTCCGGCGCAGCCGACCGGCGACAGGTCGCGCAGGCTGCGCAGCGCCGGTGTCGGCTGGACCATGCCGATGATCCGGTCGCCGGCCATGGCGTCGTCGATCATGTTCAGATAGCGCGGCTCGAAGATGTTGAGCGGGAGCTGGCCCCGGGGCAGCAGGATCGTGCCGGGCAGGGGAAACACCGGGATCACCTGCGGCAGGTCGACGGCCTTCACATATCCCTGGGCCACGGCGATCTCTCCTAGGCGAACAGGATGGAGGACAGGCGTCGGCGGCCGTCGCGGGCCACCTCGGACGTGGAGCCGGCGGCGTCGAACACGATCAGCAGCTGTTTGCGGGCGGCCTGATCATTCCACTCGCGCTCGGCGGCGACGATCGTCAGCAGATGATCGACCGCGCCCTTGAAGTCCCCGGCCGAGGCCAGCGCCTGGGCGAGGTCGAAACGGGCCTGATGATCGTTCGGCTGGGCGGCCACCTTCGCCTCCAGTTCGGCGGCGGGCCCGGCGGGCGCGGCCGAGGCCAGCGCCAGCTGGGCGCGGATGCTCTGCACAGTCGGATCCTTCGAATCCGGGGCGGCCATGGCGATGGTCTGGCGGGCCTGATCGACGTCGCCGTCCACCAGATAGACCCGCGCCATGCCGGCGATGGCCGTTTCGTTGGTCGGGTCGAGGGTCAGGACCTGGGCGAAGGCCTGGGCGGCCCCGCCGAGATCGCTCAGGGACAGGGACTCCTCGCCCAGCGCCAGCAGCTGCTCGACGTCGGAATTGGCGCTCTCGCCGCCGCTGAGCTTTTCGATGAAGGCCTTGATCTGGCTCTCCGGCACGCCGCCCTGGAAACCGTCCACCGGTTGGCCGTCGACGAAGGCGTAGACCGTCGGGATCGACTGCACGCGGAGCTGGCCCGCGTAGGCCGGGTTCTTGTCGATATCGATCTTGACCAGCTTGACCGCCCCGCCGGCGGCGCGCACCGCCTTCTCCAGCATGGGCGTCAGGGTCCGGCACGGTCCGCACCAGGGGGCCCAGAAATCGACCAGCACTGGCTGGGTCTTCGACGCCTCGATGACATCGGTCATGAAGCCCGCATCGGAGCCTTCCCGGATCAGGTCGTCGGGGGCGGTGTTGGGATCGGCGAGGCTCATGGCGGTCCTGTGTCGGATAGGGGTAACGCAGCAGCCGTCAGATGGTCGCTGACTCCCCTCGCCTCAAGTAGCGCGAAGCGCGACAGGCGCCATCAGGACGGATCGCCGCCGGCGCCGGCGGGACTGAGTTTCCAGCGGATCTTGGTTTCGGAATCGGTGCGGGCGGAACCGCGCACGACGATCTGCAGCGAGCGTCGGGTCAGGCCCTCATCGACATGGACGGAGGGTTCAATGGCCACGTCCGGCCCGTCGGTGCGGAACCACCAACCGCGCCCTGAATGACCGCGCAACAGGATGGAGCGGCGGTCGCGGGCCAGAGAGGCCTGGACGCCGGGCTCCAGCTGGAAGCGGACCGCATAGGGGGCGGCGATGGCGCGCACGACGTCCTTCTGGCCGGGGGCGGGGTGCAGCCGCTCTTCGGCGCGCAGTTCGTCCAGCCGCTGGTCGAGATAGAGGCGGCGCTGGTGCAGCAGGCCATAGGCGTGGACCCAGCCGTCGTGCTCGGCCTCCAGCCAGACCGCGCCTTCGCCGTCACGCTGTTCGGTGTCGATGTGGACGGGTCGCCCGATCAGGCGGGGGCCCAGCAGATCGGCCTTCCAGCCGCCCAGCGGCTCGCCCAGCGAGGTTTCGCCCAAGGTCAGGGTCGAATGGCCCGGGGTCAGCCGCAGGCCCTGTCGCTCGGCGGCGCGCGACGTCCAGCCGCAGCCGGTCACGATCCGGTCCCGACCGCAGGCGATCTCCAGGGCCAGCGGCTGGCCGCAGGCGGCGGCGGACCAGACACCGCGCGCGGCGGGGGCCACGTCGGTGACGACGGTCAGCAGGGGGCTGCGGATGCGGGCGACGCCGCCGACCGTCCCGGCGGCGGACAGCAGGTCGCCTGCCGCGTCGTCGTGGGCGCGCGCGGCGGCGACGCGGGCGGGGGTCGAGGGTCCGCCGCCCTGAAGCGTAGTGAGCCGGCCGTCGGGAAGGGTCTGCAGGCGCAGGGCGACGGTCAGCCGGCCGATGGCGGCGCGCACTGCGTCGGGCGCGGGCTCCGACAACTGGCCGAGGGCGTCGTCGAGCGTCAGCAGGTCGAGCAGCAACTCCAGACCCGCCTCCGGGCTGCGCGAAGCGTGGCCGCCGTCCTCCCGGACCGTTCGGACCAGGGCTTTTGACAGTCGGCCCAGCGCCGCGCGACGCAGGCCGGCGCCCGGCGGTCCGGCGAGGGCGCAACCGGCGACGGCCGCGGCGGTCAGGCGCTCGGCCTCGCCCGCGAGTCCGCCCGGCGGCCGCAGCAGCTGGCGCGCCTGTCGTCCGATCAGGTCGGCCAGCCGCAGCCGCTCGGCCTCGGTCGCCACCTGGCCCATCCGGCGGGCGGCGCAGGCGAGGTTGAAGGCGCGCCGCGCGAGGATTTCAGGACCCCAGGCGAAGGGTGACCAGCGCGCGAAGAGATCGCCCCAGATCAGGGTCAGCCGCAGCGACTCGCGCGCGCCTCGTTCCCCCTGAAGCATCAGCGAAGGCAGCCAGGCGAAGGCGTGCAGGTCCACGGCGAAGGCGCGGGTCGGGCTGGGCCGGTTCCACGGCTCCTCCGGCGCGGGGGCCTCCAGACTGGCGCCGGCGAGGACGAAACGCCCGCCCACGGCCGCCTTGCCGATGGCAGGGTCGACGGGGCGGAAATCGCGCGGGGTGGCGGCGAAGCCTTGGGCGACAGGCCCCTTCAGCGTCATGGCGTAGCCGGGCAGGCCGTAAAGCTCGATCCACAGCTGGCGCGTCAGCAGTCGCCCGATGACGATGGGCCACAGGCCGGGGCCGGTCACGGCGCCCGCTGTCCGCACCGGGGTGCGCATCGGCGCGCCTCTCAGGCCGGGAATGGCGTCAGGCGCGGGGGCGTCCGCCTCTGGACGGGAAAAGGGACCGATCGGACTCACGTCGTCGGTTTCTGGGCGGCCTTCAGGGCCTGGATGTTGGCGGCGTAAGCGGAAGGTCCGCCGCGGAATACGGCGGTGCCCGCCACCAGCGCGTCGGCCCCCGCGGCGACGCAGGCTCCGGCGTTGGCGGCGGTGACCCCGCCGTCTACCTGCAGGTGCGCCTTCGATCCCGCCGCGTCGAGCAGGGCGCGCGCGCGCGCGATCTTGCGCAGGGAGCCGTCGATGAAGCTCTGGCCGCCGAAGCCGGGATTGACCGACATGATCAGCACCAGATCGACGAGCTCGATGACGTCCTCGAGCATAGCCAGCGGCGTGCCCGGATTGAGCACCACCCCCGCCCTGGCGCCCAGCTGGCGGATGCGGCCCAGGGTGCGGTGCAGGTGCGGCCCGCTTTCGGGATGGACGGTCAGGATGTCAGCCCCGGCCTCACGATAGGCCTCCAGCCAGGGGTCGACGGGCGCGACCATCAGATGGACGTCGAAGGGGAGTTTGGTGTGGGGTCGCAGGGCCTTCACCACATCGGGGCCGAGGGTAATGTTCGGCACGAAATGGCCGTCCATGACGTCGACATGAATCCAGTCCGCGCCGGCGCTGTCCAGCGCGCGAACTTCCTCGCCCAGCATCGCGAAGTCGCTGGCGAGGAT
>JBBRFV010000157.1:0-6067 GCA_038241335.1 Caulobacterales bacterium
GGATGCCGCCCAGTTGCACGCCCAGCGCCTGCGAATAGAGCGCCGCCTTGGCCTGCAGATTGCGCACCGCGATCTGGCGCGCCTGGTTCTCGGCGGCGCTGGGGTCGCGCAGGCCGAAGCCGATGCCGTTGATCTGGTTGACCCCGGCGGCGACCACGGCGTCGGCCGTCGCGCCCACCTTGGTCAGGTCGTCGATGATCACCGTCACCTGGTTGCTGGCCTGATAGCCGCGCAGTTTCGGCGGCTGGTTCTCGACATAGTCATACTGGGCCGACAGGTTCAGGCCCGAGGTCTGGACGTTGCGCGCCTCGATCCCGGCGCGGCGCAAAGTGGTCATGACCTCGGTCATGCGCGTGGCGTTCTGGTTCATCGCCTCGGCGGCGGTAGCGGCCTCGGTCACCACGCCAAAGCTGATCGTCGCCATGTCCGGCGCGGCCTTGACCTCGCCATAGGCCGACAGGTTCAGCGCCGGGCGATCGACAACGGCCGACACGATCAGCGGCGCGCCGCCGTTCGGCTGGGACTGGGCCAGGGCTGGAGCGGCGAAGGCCGTCAGGGCCATCAGGGCGCCGCCCATCATCAGGGCGCGGCCCATCTTCGCGGGGGGGAAGGTACGGGTCATGTCAGCAGTCTCCAGAAGAGGACGATCCATTCGGCGCCGACGATGTGCGGCGTCCGTGGCGGAACCTTGGCCGTGGATGCCTGACCAACGCATGGGGGGCGCTGGCAGGTTCCATTCATCGGCGTGAAATCGTCGACAGACTGACGGCGGGCGGGTGACCGGCGCGCGCGGCGCTTGGCAAGCGGCCGGGCGTCCTGCTAGGCCGTGGCTCCGCTCCGGGGGCGCGTAGCTCAATGGTTAGAGCCGACCGCTCATAACGGTCTGGTTGCAGGTTCGAGTCCTGCCGCGCCTACCAAGCCCGGGACGTCCGCTGGCGCTCTGCCCCCCGGTCAGACAGGATGCGTCGAACCTCGGGATGAGAATGATGATCGCCGCCGCCCTGATCGCCCTGACCCTTCAGGCTGTGCCCGCACAAGCCACAGCCACGGCCCCCGCTACAACCGCCCCGGCCTGGGCCACGCTTCCCCGGCCCAGCTTCCCGCGCGCGGCCAGCCACGCTCGCATCCGGGCCGCGTCGGTTCACCTGAGCTGCACCATCACCATGGAAGGCCGGATCACGGCCTGCTCCTTGATCGATGAGACGCCGCCCGGTTACGGTTTCGGAGAAGCCGCGCTCAAGGCCATGCGCGTTGCAAGCATGACGCCCGCCACCCTTGACGGTCACGCGGTGGAACAGGTCGCCGTTTTTCCCATCACCTTTCGGATAGCCGGCTCTTAGGATTGAAGCGTCTCCGCCGGCGCGGGCGCGAACCGCCCCGCCTTCCACGCCAGTCCCATCACCACCACCCCCACCACCGTGCCGACGAACAGCGCCGGCAGCGAGGCCTCGGGGCCGAAGCCGCCGCCGGTCATCCATTCGGCGAAGCCGGCCTTGGCCGTCGAGGTCATGAGGCTGGGCCCGAAATCGGTGCCCGAGACAGCCGCGCCGAAGATATAGCCCTGGGCGAAATTCCACGCCGCGTGCACGCCGATCGAGACCCACAGCCGGCCGGTCAGGGCGTAGAAGGCGCCCAGCATGATCCCGGCCTCGACGGCGATGCAGACGGCGGCGAAGACGCTGGAGTTCGGGTTGGCCAGGTGCGCCGCGCCGAACAGGACCGACGCGGCGGCGAAGGCGATCCACGGCCCGTACCGCCGGCCGAAAGCGGACCAGATCAGGCGCAGGATGACGGCGCGGGTGATGACCTCTTCCATCACCCCGGACTGGATGCTGTCGGCGGTCGCCTGCCACGCCTCGGCCGGGCCCTTCCAGACCATGTCGTACAGGCCGAAGGCCGCCATGATGGCCATGACGGCCGAGAACATCAGGACGCCGATGACCAGGCCGGCGATCAGGCCCCCCGGCAAGGCCTTCAGCGAGATCTCGTCGGGCGCGCGGTTCTCGCCGAACCGGACCGCGAGGGCATAGACGATCAGGCAGACCAGGGCGCCGCCGCTGTTGGCGACGACCAGGGCCCAGCCCGTATGCGGCAGCGCCTTGTCGAGACCGGCGATGGTCAGGCCCGCGGGGATGGCGGCGATGAAGATCAGCGCGACCATCCACCCCAGCGCCCGCAGCCATTTCAGCATGCCGGGATGCAGGATTCTCCGCTCACCCAGTTCGACAGGCACGCCCCAGCGGTCGCTCGTCATGATCGTCGTCTCCCCCCGTCGGCCTGCGCCGTCCGAGAGAGCCTAGAACCGGCCGCCCCCGGGGCGCAAGCGGCCTAGCGCCGGCCCCAGCGCCCGCCGCTCCAGCGGGCGTCGCCGCGGGTGCGGGCATCACCACCGATGTAGCGTCCTTCGCGGTCGTACCAGCCTTGGCCGCCCTGGTACTGGCCGTAGCCGTCCAGCTGGTAGGCGTCGTCCTGGTACGCCAGGCCGAGGACGCCGTCCTCCTCGTCCCACCAGTTGCGCGGATAGGCTCCGCTGGCGCAGGTCCAGCCGTCTCCGCCGCTCCAGTAGGGCTCGTAGCGGTCGCGATAGCGTTCGCGGAACTGCGGCCGACAGGCGGTCTGGGACCAGACCCGGTTGCCGCTGGCCTCGACGGTGGCGCGGTCCTCGGCGAAGATCGGGTCGCGCATCCCCGCCAGGATGTTGTTGGTGATGACGGCATGGCCCGAGGCGGCGGCGACGCCGACACTGGTGGCGCGAACATGGCTGTCGGCCAGGGTCAGCTCGCCATTGTAGAGCACCACCCCCTTGTCGGAGCGGCAGATGCGGCTGCCGCGGATATCGACCGAGGCCCCCTCGACAGCCACACCCTCGACATAGCCGCAGATGTTGGTGTCCACGACATTGACCCGGCCATATTCGCGGCCAGAGCGGACGTTGAGCCCGATCGAGCGTGGCCCGAACGCGTTCGGCGCGCCGGTGCCCTTCAGGGTGGTGGCCGACACGGTCGATGTCTGGCCCGCGCCGGGCGTCAGCTCCAGGCCCGACTGGGCGCCGGTGACCACCAACTCGTGGGCGGTGAAGGTCGCGCCGTCGGCGACGATGGCCGGAGCGATGGTCTCGGCCTCGACGATCACGTTGCGGATGTCCAGCAAGCCGCCGTCGGCGTAGATCGCCGCCTCGTCGCCCGCGTGCCGGAAGGCCGCCCGGTTCAGAACGATCTCGGCGCCGTAGCCGACGATGCAGGCCGCATCCCCGCCATGCGGCGAAGCGAAGATCATGTCGCGGATTTCAACGCGCACGCCCTGCGCCACCGTCATGCACGGCAGGCCGTCGGGCGCCTGGAGCGTCGGCGTCGGATGGCGGTCCCAGTCGCGCGGATCGAAGCCGCCCTCGCCGATGATGGTCATCGGCTTGTCGATGTTCAGCCAGCCGACGCAGGCTCCGGCTCGCGCGCGGATGACCAGCGTCCCGCCCGGCCGCACGCGGCGCACCGCATCTTCGACTGCGCCCGTTCCCGGATTGCCGCCGCAGTCGACCAGCACGATCTCCTGCCCGCCCGGCCCGCCGGGGAAACCGTCCCGGAAACCGCCCGGGTAGCCCGGCCGCCAGTCGGGGCGATGGCTGAAATAGTCGTAGCGCCGGTGCGACCGGCCGCGATAGCTGCGCGTCGGCGGGTCAAGCAGCACGCCGAAATTCGGCCGCGTCTGGCTCTCGACCTTTGCCGCCACCTGGGCGTGGGCGCCGGTCGGCTGAGACAGGGTCATGGCCAGGCTGGAGGCGGCGATCAGGGCCACGCCGCCGACCAGACCGAAGGGGATGCGGGTCTTCATGGCTCTCAAACCCTCCTAGCGGCGTTGCGAGCGGGAAACCTGGGACAGGACGGCCTGCAGGCGGCCGGCGCTGGGGCCGAAGCCCGACAGCGCCGAATCGATCCGCAGGGCCACGGCGTCGGCCTTGTCCTGGTCGGCCACGCCGGCGACGCCGAGCGCGAAATAGGTCGACATGGCGAATTTCGCCTCGGGGCTGCCCTGGCGGGCCGCCTCCTGGAACCAGTGGAACGACCGGGCGTAGTCGGCCGGCAGGCCGATGCCCTCGGCGTACATCACCGCCAGCACCAGCTGAGCCTCGGACGATCCGTTTACAGCGGCAAGCTGGATGGCGCGCACCCGCTCCAGATAGGACAGCCGCGACTCCATCGGATGGCCCAGCATGGCCTCCAGGGTCTCGATCTGGTGTTTGGACAGCTGTTCCGGGGCCAGGGCGACAGTGTCGGTGATGCCGAGATAGCGCATGGCCCGTCCGACATGGACGAACGGCAGTTCGGTCATCCGCAACAGGGCGTATTCATAGGCGTCGCCGCGCGGACGGCTCTCGTCCGAGAAGGGCACGCCCGAGTTCGGCGCCGTGTTGGGATAGAATTCGAACGGCGGGGTCCACTGGCGGGCCTTGGCCTCGACGAAATCGCCGGTGCGCCTGCGGCTCGGGCTCGAGTTCACG
The DNA here is from genome assembly GCA_038241335.1 of Caulobacterales bacterium. Lineage (GTDB taxonomy): Bacteria > Pseudomonadota > Alphaproteobacteria > Caulobacterales > Caulobacteraceae > Brevundimonas. Next base: position 4,496 of record JBBRFV010000157.1, read on the forward strand.
AAGTCGCTGAGCAGGACGTAGGAGCCCACGTCGCCCGTCTGAACGGCCAAGTAGTTGTAGAGGTAGGCGTCCACGTCGTTGCGCTGGAACAGGTTGACCGCGGAATAGTAGCCGCGGCGATTGGCCTCGCGGTTGTCGGCGTTGGCGCCCGCGCCCCGGCCCCAGGCCTCGCGCGCCTCGCGGTTATCCTCGGGCTCTCCGAACGGGCCGTAGAGGGCGTCGTGCAGTCGGGCCAGGGTGCGATACCCCTGCGCGTCCTGGGTCGACAGGATGTAGATCACCCGGTCGCGCACGCCTTCCTGCTCCTGCAGGCTCATGCGCGACAGGTCGCGGTCCAGCACGCGATAGGCGGTGTGCCGCTCCCAGGCGCGGCAGTCGTCGTAGCGCGACAGGGGCCGCCAGCCGCCGAAGCCGCCGCTCTGCACCCGGTTGATCGGCGCATAGCCCTGGTCATTGGCCAGCGCCATCGCGTACCAGGTGGCGCTCTCGATCGGGTCCTCGATGTTCTTGTCGGTCGCCTTCAGGCCCGAATAGCGCGAGCCCAGCTCCAGCTGGGCGAAGAAGTCGCCACGGAAGGCCGCGCGACGCAGGGCCCGCAGGCCCGACTCCTGGGCGTTGAACTCGGCGCCGGTCAGCGAGGCGGGGCGCGGACAGCCGTCGCCGGTCTCGGCCCGCTGCCAGAAACGCATGCCGTTGCCGTTGTCGCCGCAGCTGGCGATGCCGAGCGCGGCCAGCGCCAGAACGCCCACGACCGCAGCGATGGCCATCGGCGCACGGCCCGAGCCCTTGCGGGGCCGGCGGTGGTCGTCGTCGATGCCCTCGCGATCGCTCATGAACCCCCTCTTCCGCAAACAGCCGGTCGTATCCCCGACGCCGCCCGTTAACCATTTCCCGGATCGATGGTCCGGTCCAGTTAACTCGCTGTCAAGGTTAACGCTGTTCCGCGAGAAAGCGTTGCCGCACAACGGCGGATTTGTGACCTTCGGATAGTTGTCCACGGGAATCAGACGGTTGCGCACTCGCCTGTCTGGGGAATCTGCCCTCTCGCGCCGGGCGGGCGGCCTGCCTATATGCCTGTCCCCGCCGTTTTGGAGCCGCCTCGATGTCCTACGCCGCCCGTGACGATCGCCCCGGCGACAAGGCCGCCCGCTACGCCGAGCTGGAGGTCGAAATTCTCGCGGTCCTGAACGGCGAGCCGAACCGGGTCGCCCGCATGGCGACCGTCGTCTCCATGCTGGCCGACGCCTTTCCACTCTTCTTCTGGACCGGCTTCTACATCGTCGATCCGGACAGGCCGGCTGAACTGGTGGTCGGCCCCTACCAGGGCACGCTCGGTTGCCTGCGCATCGCATTCGGCCGCGGGGTCTGCGGCGCGGCCGCGCGCGACCGGACCCTCCAGATCGTCGAGGACGTCAGCGCCTTCCCCGGCCACATCGCCTGTGACAGCCGCTCGGCCAGCGAGATCGTGGTGCCCGTCCTCGACGCGTCCGGCGCCCTGATCGCCGTGTTCGACATCGACGCCACCGAGAAGGCCGCTTTCGACGCGGTCGACGCCCAGGCGCTGGAAAGGCT
>JBBRFV010000158.1:0-6017 GCA_038241335.1 Caulobacterales bacterium
CTCGTCAGGCTCATAACCTGAAGGTCGCAGGTTCAAATCCTGCTCCCGCACCCAAGATCTCAAAGCCCCGCCTGGTTCGCCAGCGGGGCTTTTTGCTGTTCGGCCGCTGTCCGTGCCGCCGACGCAAGCGTGGCTGGCGCGACTGTGTGGCGCCCTGTCCGGCAAGACCTTCGCTCGACTCCGGCTACTGGCCGGGAGCTCGGACGCATAAGACCAGCCGGACCTTGTCGTCGATCGCGAAAAACCCCGCCGGCGCGAACCGACGGGGCTTCATGCCTTTGACTGGCTTCTGGGGGTCTCCCCCGGCTCAGAGCCGCGCGAACGGCTGCAGCAGCGGGCCCAACCATCCGTCCAGCTTGATCTGGCCGTCGAGGGCGACGACGCACAGGCAAGGCCCGTCCGAGGTCACGCGGGGCCGGTGCAGAACCTCGCCGTCGGCCTCTTCCAGGTCGCCGCGCTCGAAACGCCCCTCGTCGGTGGCGTAAGCCCCGGAGAGCACGCACGTCAGTTCGATGCCGCCGTGGGTGTGTTTCGGCGTCTCACGGCCGGCATCGATGCGCAGCAGGATGACACGGCAGTCGCCGTCGCGTGGCGCGTCCACGTCGCGTACGCGCATGCCGGGCCCGACCCAGCGCCACGGTCCCAGCGGATAACGGCGGAGGGGCTCGGGCAACTCGGGCATGTCGTTCAGCGGCTCGGGCGTCACGGCCTCGCCGCCATCGGTGTCCACGCGCGCCAGCGCCGCTTCGAGCGCGTCACCGGCCATGTCCGCAGGCGTCAGATCGTCCAGCACGGACCCGCCTACGGCCTGCAGCTGATGGACCCAGGCGTCGATCTCGGGCCGCGTCGTCAGCCAGGCCGAGACGACGACAGCCTCGGGCGGGCTGAGCGTGCCGGCGGCATAGGCCAGCAGGCGCTCTTCGGAGGCGTTGTGGCGGGCGGTCACGAAGGATCCTCGTCGATGGGCGGGCCAAGAATGGCGCGCAGCTTGATCATGGCGTTGCGGATGCGGGACTTCACGGTCCCGAGGGGAAGGCCGAGCATCGTCGCGATCTCGGAATGGGCGCAGTCCTGGAAGAAGGCCATCTGGATGACTTGCGTCTGATCGCGGGTGAGGACCGCCATCGCCTCGCGGATGCGGCCGGCGTCTTCCCGCCCCTCGAACAGGTCGTCGGGACGGGCGGGGTCCGCGGCGGCGAGGCTGAGATCCGGAACCGGCGGCGGCCGCCGGTCGCGCCGAAGCACATCGATGCGGCGGTTGCGGGCGATGGTGAAGATCCAGGTTGCGGCCCGGGCCCGGCGCGGATCGAACAGGTCGGCCTTGCGCCACACCGTCAGCATGGCGTCCTGGGCGAAGTCCTCGGCCATGGCGGGCGGGGCCCCGGCCCGGATCAGATAGGCTTTCAGCCGAGGCGCGAAATGCTCAAACAGCCGGGCGAAGGCCGCTCGGTCGCGCGAAGCGGCCACAGCGAGGATCAGGCGATCATGGTCGTCCTCGCCCGCGCTCATGCCAGAGGCGGGGACGGTTCGGACGGACAGGTCATGAGCGGCGCCATGCATCGATCCTGACTACGCGGGAAAGGGGAGTCCGGATCATGTCATCCGGGCCCGGAGCCGCAACGTATCAGCGGGGCACAGGGTCGTCGCCTCCCGTGACGCACTCTGCAGGAGACCTGCATGCCCGCACATCCCGCCGAACTGACGTCCGACCGGCCCCTGCGCGTGGCCGTGATCGGTTCCGGCGTCGCGGCCCTGTCCTGCGCCTGGCTGCTCAGCCGCAGGCACGAGGTGGTGGTCTATGAGCGCGAGGACCGGCTCGGGGGCCATTCCAACACGGTCACGGCGCGCACGCCCCAAGGGGATGTGCCGGTCGATACCGGCTTCATCTGCTTCAACGACGCTACCTATCCCAATCTGATCGCCCTGTTCGCGCATCTCGGCATCGAAACCCGGGCGACCGACATGTCCTTCGCCGTGTCGATGGACGGCGGCGACTTCGAATATGCGGCCCCGGCGCTGTTCGCCCAGCGGCGCAACGTCTTCCGGCCCCGCTTCTGGTCGATGCTGGGCGAGATCCTGCGCTTCTATCGCAAGGCCCGCGCCGACCTGGGGGTGCTGAACGAGCCCGACCTGACGCTGGGCCAGTACCTCAAGCGGGAGGGGTTCACCGACGCCCTGAAGGACGATCATCTGCTGCCGATGGCGGCGGCGATCTGGTCCTCGCCGGCGCACACCCTGCTGGACTATCCGGCCCAGTCGTTCCTGAAATTCTGCGCCAACCATGGTCTGCTGAAACTGATCGGACGGCCGAGCTGGCGGACCGTGGTCGGCGGGAGCCGGGTCTATGTCGAGGCGCTGGCCCGGGCCCTCGGCGACGGCGTGCGGCTGGGCCGCGCGGTCACCGAGGTTCGGCGCACCCCGCGCGGCGTGGTGGTTCGCGACAGTCTGGGCGGCGAGGACCGGTTCGATCATGTCGTCATCGGCGCCCACGCCGACCAGGCCTTGGCCATGCTGGCCGAGCCGGATGCGGAGGAACGCCGCCTGCTGGGGGCCTTCCGCTACAGCCGCAACCTGGCGATCCTGCACACCGACCCCGGTCTGATGCCGCAACGCAAGCGGGCCTGGGCGAGTTGGAACTATATCGGGACCGACGCCGGCCTCTGCGTCACCTACTGGATGAACAAGCTGCAGGGCCTGCCCGGTCAGAACCTGTTCGTGACCCTCAACCCGCCGCGTCCGCCGCGGCCGGAAAGCCTGCTGCGCAGCGAACTGTACGAGCACCCGATCTTCGATCCGGCGGCCATCGAGGCCCAGAAGGAACTCTGGAGCCTGCAGGGCAAGGGCGGCCTCTGGTATTGCGGAGCCCATTTCGGCGCGGGCTTCCACGAGGACGGGCTTCAGTCCGGCCTGGCCGTGGCCGAACAACTGGGCGGCGGGCGTCGGCCATGGTCGGTGGCGGACGAGAGCGGCCGCATCCACGTCGGCGTCGCGCCGGGGCCGAGGGTCGAGGCCGCCGCATGATCCAGAGCTCGGCCCTGTATCGCGGCGAGGTGGTCCACCATCGCACCCGGCCGCGCCGCCACCGGCTGAGTTATCGCGTCTTCTGGCTGATGCTGGACCTCGACGAGTTGGAGACGGTGGACCGGGACCTGCGCCTGTTCTCGCGCAACCGCTTCAACCTGCTGTCCTTCCACGACCGCGACTACGGCGACGGGAGCGGGCGGCCGCTGCGGGCCCAGATGGAGACCTATCTGGCCCGGCTGGGCGTCGACATCGGCGGCGGAGCCATCCGTCTGGTGACCATGCCGCGGGTGCTGGGCTACGCCTTCAATCCGATCAGCGTCTACTACTGCCACGCGGCCGACAGGCGGCTGGCGGCCATGGTCTATGAGGTGACCAGCACCTTCGGCGTGCGTCACTCCTATGTGCTGGCGATCCCACCTGAAGACGGCGCGGCCGGCCTGATCCGGCAGGGTTGCGCCAAGGCGCTGTACGTCTCGCCTTTCATGGACATGGACATGGCCTATGCGTTTCACGGCGCGACGCCGGATGAGCGTCTTGCGCTGACGGTGAACGGTTCGGACGACAAGGGGCTGCTGATTTCGGCGACGATGACGGGACGGCGGGCCGCCCTGACCGACGGCGCCCTGCTGAAGGCCGTTCTGGCCATCCCGCTGATGACGTTCAAGGTCGTGGCCGCGATCCACTGGGAGGCGCTGAAGCTTTTTCTCAAGGGCGTGAAGCTGACGCGCCAACCCCCGCCGGGACTTTCCGCGACGATCGGCGCGCCTGTTTCAGAATCCGTTCCCGTTCAGGCCCGGGCTGCGTCCCAGGCCCGCACGGCGTCCGCGTCCCGGGCGCTGAGCTCGGGATAGGCCGGATCCGAACCAACGTCCGGCACGCGCCGCCATGAGCGCGCGCATTTGGGATGGTCGGCGAGTCGTACCTCGACCGTGACGGCGTCGCCGCCGGTCTTCAACTCGGCGCCCGAGGTGCGGAACACCTCGGCGGCGTCCAGGCCCTCAAACGGGACGAAGGCTTCGGCGGGGCCGATGACGACCGGCCAGGCGTCCAGCGCTCCACCGATGGTCTTCTCGCGGCGCGCCGCCTCGAGCGACTCGTTGACGATCTCAAGCACCGCCTGGACCTTGGCCCACCGCCGCGCCTCGTCCGCATTGCGCCAAGCACCCGGCGTTTCCGGGATCACCCGGGCGCAGTTGGAGCCGGCGTCGGGGAAGCGCGTGCCCCAGGCCTCTTCCATGGTGAAGGGGGTCAGCGGGGCGAGCCAGGCGGTCAGGCGCATGAAGACGGCGTCCATGACCGTGCGGGCGGCGCGGCGGCGGATCGCGTCGGGCCGGTCGCAGTAGAGGCTGTCCTTGCGGACGTCGAAATACAGGGCCGACAGGTCGTTGGCGCAGAACTCCAGCACCGGCCGCACGACGTCCTGGAAGCGATAGTCGGCGTAGGCGTCGCGGACCTGGCCGTCGAGCTCCCACAGGCGGTGCAGGATGAAGCACTCCAGCGGCGGCATCTGGTCCAGCGGCAGGCGCTCGGCCTCGTCGAAGCCCTCCAGCGCGCCCAGCAGGTAGCGGACGGTGTTCCGCAGCTTGCGATAGGCGTCGACCGTGGTCTGCAGGATCTGCTTCCCGATACGCTGGTCCTCGGCATAGTCCACCAGCGAGACCCAAAGGCGCAGGATGTCGGCGCCGGACTCCTTGATGATGACGGCCGGATCCGTGGTGTTGCCCCTGGACTTGGACATCTTCTCCCCGTTCTCGTCCTGGGTGAACCCATGGGTCAGCACGGCGTCGTAAGGAGCGCGGCCGCGGGTGCCGCAGCCTTCGAGCAGGTTGGACTGGAACCAGCCGCGATGCTGGTCCGAACCCTCGAGATAGAGGTCGGCGGGCCAGTGCGACGGGCGGTCGCCGGTGTAGCCGTGAGCCCGGTCGCGGGGCTCCAGGGTGAAGGCGTGGGTGCAGCCGGAGTCGAACCAGACGTCGAGGATGTCCTCGATCTTCTCGTAGCGGGCCGGATCGTGGGCGCCGAGGAAGTCGGCGTCTGCCCGGGTGAACCAGGCATCGGCGCCGCCCTGGGCCACCGCCGCGACGATGCGGGCGTCGACCTCGGCGTCGATCAGCGGCTGGCCGGTCTGTTTGTCGACGAACATGGCCAGCGGCGTGCCCCAGGCGCGCTGACGGCTGATCAGCCAGTCGGGGCGGCCCTCGACCATGGAGCGAATACGGTTTTTGCCGGAGACGGGGTGGAAGGCGGTGGCGTCGATCGCGGCCAGGGCCGTCTCGCGCAGGGTCGAACCGACAGCCTTCAGCGGCTCGTCCATGCGGATGAACCACTGCGGCGTGTTGCGGAAGATCACCGGGGCCTTGGAGCGCCAGCTGTGCGGATAGGAATGCTCCAGCCGGCCGCGGGCCAGCAGGGTTCCGGCCTCGATCAGCCTGTCCATCACTGCGGCGTTGGCGGGGCCGAATTTGCCGGTCTTCTTGCCCTCGGTCTCGATCACCTTGAGGCCAGCGAACAGGGGCACGTGGTCGTAGTAGGCGCCGTCGGGATCGACGGTGTCGGGCACTTCATGGTGGCCGTGGGCCTTCCATACCTCGTAGTCGTCGGCGCCGTGGCCCGGGGCGGTGTGGACGAAGCCGGAACCGGCGTCGTCGGTGACGTGATCGCCGGCCAGCAGGGGCACGGAGAAGCCGTAGCCGGGGGACAGCGCCGCCAGCGGGTGGGCGCACTCCAGGCCTGACGGGTTGAGGTCGTCGATCCGGGTCCAGGTCGCGATCCTGGCGGCCTTGAACACCGCCTCGGCCAGCTTGTCGGCGACGATCAGCCGGTCGCCGGGTTTGGCCCAGGGCTGGAACTCGAGCCCCGTCTCCATCGTAGTGACCACATACAGGCCATAGGCGATCTCAGGGCCGTAGCTGATGGCGCGATTGGCCGGGATGGTCCACGGCGTGGTGGTCCAGATCACCACCGAAGGCGTGGCGTGGCGGAAGGCCAGCAGG
>JBBRFV010000159.1:0-5994 GCA_038241335.1 Caulobacterales bacterium
CCTGCTGTCCGCCGTCCACACCTTCATGGCCGGCAAGGCCGAGCGCGCCGTGCTGAAGAAGGAAATCGATCAGGTCCGCGAGGCCCACCGCCTGCTGGCCGACGCCATGGAATCCACCCAGGGAGCCCTGACCGAACTGGCCCAGGCCATCGAGAGCGGCGCGCTGTCGTCGAACGAAGCCCTGTCGGGCGAGGTCCGCATGCTGGAGACACTGATCCAGCAGATGAGCGTTTCCATCGAGGAGCGCGTCAGCCAGCCGGCCCCGGCCAGCCCGTTCGAGGCCAAGCATCGCCAGCAGTCCAACGCCCTGCTCCAGACCATCCACGAAGCCCTGGCCGAGAACCGCGTCGACCTCTACCTCCAGCCGGTCGTCTCCCTGCCCCAGCGCCGCACCATCTTCTACGAGAGCTTCACCCGCCTGCGGGCCGCCGACGACCGGGTCATGATGCCCGCCGAATACCTCTCCGCCGCCGAAGGCGAGGGTCTGGTTCCGGCCATCGACAACCTGCTGCTGTTCCGCTGCGCCCAGATCGTCCGCCGCCTGGCCCGTCAGGACCGCAAGGTCGGCGTCTTCTGCAACGTCGCCTTGTCGTCGCTCGGCGACGAGACCTTCTTCCCCCAGTTCCTCGACTTCCTCAGCGAGAACCGCGACCTCAACCAGGCCCTGATCTTCGAGCTGGGCCAGGCCACCTTTGACGCCCGCGGCGCGGTCGAGGCCCGCAACATGGCCAAGCTGGCCGACCTCGGCTTCCGCTTCTCGATCGACAAGGTCCAGACCCTCGACCTCGACTTCGCCGACCTGCAAAGGTCCGACGTCAAGTTCATGAAGGTCGCCGCCGACCTGCTGATCGAACAGTTGCTTGATCTCGACGGCGGCTCGCCGCTGCCATCCCTGCGCGACATCTCCGCCTCTGACTTCGCCGGCCTGACCCGCCGCTACGGCATCGAACTGATCGCCGAGAAATGCGAGAGCGAGCGCCAGATCGTCGACATCCTCGAGCTCGACATCGCCATGGGCCAGGGGCACCTGTTCGGCGAGCCCCGCGCGATCAAGGAAGCCGTCCTCGCCGAGACCGACCCCCCGGCCGAATTCCTGCGCTCGACCCTGCGCAGCGCCGAAGGCCGGCGCCGGTTCCACTGACCGCTTCCGCCCGTCTTAACACCTGCCCGTCCCGCCAGGCGTAGACTGTCGGCCTGATGACCGCTTCAAGCGAACCGCTCGCTGACCCACGTCGCCGCCCACGCCCCCGCGTGGCCATGCGGGGGCAGCTCCTGCACGGCATCCACAGGGAATGCGCTGAGGTGGTGGTTCGCAACATCACCGACGGCGGCGCCAAGGTCCGCCTGACCACGACCACCGGCGTTCGGATCGAGCCTCCGCTCGTTCTCCGGATCGCCGGGATCGATCGGCCCTGCGACCTGGCCTGGCGGTCGGGCGATGAGGTTGGACTGCGGTTCGAATCCGGCCACGTAAACGGCGCGGCCTAGTAGCGTTCGGCATCCCGCCAGTAGATGCGCCGGTGGCCGTAACGGCCGTCGCGGTTGTAGCCGCCGAAGCCATAGCCGCAGGGATCGTCGTCGGCCGACAACTGGTTGCCGATCAGACCGCCGGCCAAGGCGCCGATGGCCGCGCCCCGGTCGCGGTTCCGGTCATCGATCGCCGCCCCCACGATCGCGCCCAGCGCCGCCCCGCTGGCCGTCGCATAGCCCTGGTTTCGCGCGTAGTCGCGCTCGCAGGCCGAGGCGTACCGGTCGCCGGTGGTGGCGCAGCCAGCCAGGGACATCCCACTGGCGGCGATGGCAAGGCCGATCAGAAATCTCCGCATCGCGGTCTCTCCCTCAGGCCCCCGGGGAACGAACTCCGGTCCCACCCGCCCGTTCCCTCGCCCTCCTCATCCATCCCGCCGCCGCCCGCCCTTCCTTCCCCCCTTGCAGGTGAAGCCTGACGGATGGGGATTGACGCCGCCGGCGCCCGGATGGGGGACGCTCCGGGACAGCTGGTTCGCCGAACCGCCCGGTGTCGGGAGCGAGCCTCCCCGGCCAGATCAGCAATCACCAGCCACCAGCCACCAGCCACCAGCCACTCATCACTCCCTGCCCACACACCCTTCACCCCCGTCGCCGAACCCGCTATCCCCCAGACCATGACCCTCCCCCACGCCCTGACCGGCCTCGGCGAGATCGCCGGGGACTACGACATCCTGCTCTGCGACGTCTGGGGCGTGATCCACAATGGCCGGGAGAGCTGGCCCGAGGCTTGCGAGGCACTCGCCCGCTTCAACGCCGGCGGCGGGCATGTGGTCCTGATCTCCAACTCGCCCCGGCCGGCCCCCGGAGTCGTCACCCAGATGGACGCGCTCGGCGTGCCGCGCGACAGCTGGAAAGCCGTGGTCACCTCTGGCGACGCCACCCGGATGGAACTGGCCCGGCGCGCGCCCGGCCCGGACTGGATCATCGGCCCCGATCGCGACTGGCCGCTCTACGAGGGCCTCGGCCTCGCGGTCGCCAAGGGTCCCGACGACGCCGTCTTCATCTCGGTCACAGGCCCCGTCGACGACGAGACCGAGACGCCCGAGGACTATCGCGACCGCCTGTCCGAGGGCGCGGCCCGCGACCTGGAGCTGATCTGCGCCAACCCCGACCGGGTGGTCCAGCGCGGAGACCGCCTGATCTACTGCGGCGGCTCCCTCGCCGATCTGTACGAGGAACTCGGCGGCCGGGTGACCATGGCCGGCAAGCCGTTCGGCCCCATCTACGACCTCGCGCTGAAGCAGGCCGAGGATCTGCTGGGCCGGCCTGTCAACCGGTCCCGCGTACTGTGCATCGGCGACGGCGTGGTCACCGACGTTCTGGGCGCCAACCGTCAGGCGCTGGACTGCCTGTTCATCGCCCAAGGCATCCACGGCCAGAAGGCGCGGGGCGCCGACGGCCGCCTCGATCCAGCCCTCGCCGCCGACCTGCTGAAGGCCGAAACGACCTACGCCCGTTACGCCATGCTCGATCTGGTCTGGTGAGGCTCGCCATTTGCGCGAACGAGGGCTAACACCGGCCCATGGTTGATCTGGTCACGACGCACCCCTCGGGCGGCTACATCCTCGAGGAGCTTCACGCGGGCATGGCGGCCGAAAAGGTCATCCACGTCACCGAGGATCGAATCCGCCTGTTCGCCGAGGCCTCGGACGACTTCAACCCGGTCCACCTCGACGAGGCCTACGCCTCCCGGACGGCCTATCGCGGCCGCATCGCCCACGGCCTGCTGTCCGCCTCGTTCGGCTCGGCCGTGGTCGGCACCATCCTGCCGGGCGCCGGGTCGATCTACGTCTCCCAGACCCTGAAATTCCACCTGCCGGTGCGCATCGGCGACACCGTGATCATCCGTATCACCGTCATCGACGTGGATACCGAAAGCGCCCGCATCTCCTTGAACTGCGAGGGCTTCGTCAACGATCACCTGATCATGGACGGGGTCGCCGTGGTCCGGGTTCCGCGCCGCCGTCACCGGCACAAGAGCTGAGCCCCGCCTTGGTCGACACCGTCCGCGACTGGCGCGACCTGCCCGACCGGCTGAGGGGCGCGGCGGTGGCCATCGGCGCCTTCGACGGCGTCCACCGCGGGCATCAGGCCGTGATCGCCGAGGCCCGCAGCGCCGCCGGGGACCTCGGCGCCCCGCTCGCCGTGGTCAGCTTCGATCCCCATCCGCGCCGCTGGTTCCAGCCCGACGCCGCCCCCTTCCGCCTGATGACCCCTGCCCAGATGGCCGCCGCCCTCGCCCCCTTGGGCGTCGACCGGCTCTACCTCCTGCCCTTCGACGGTCGGATGGCGGGCATGAGCGACGAGGCCTTCGCCCGGGATGTGCTGGCCGGCCCTCACGCAGCGCGAAACGCAACAGGCCACAAGGATGGACTGGGGATTCTCCACGCCGCCGTCGGCTTCGACTTCACCTTCGGAAAGGGCCGAACCGGCTCGCCCGAGGCCCTCCGGGCTTACGGCCAGGCGCTCGGCTTCACTGTCGGCGTGGTCCAGCGGGTCGACGATCCCGGCGGGCTCAAGCTGTCGTCCTCGGCGGTGCGTGAGGCGCTCAACGCCGGAGACATGGCCCGCGCCGCCGCCATCCTCGGCCGCCCGTTCGCCATCGCCGGCGAGGTGATCCACGGCGACAAGCGCGGCCGCACCATCGGCGCGCCCACCGCCAACATCGCCTTGGGCGACTACATGCGGCCGGCCTATGGCGTCTATGCGACGCGCTCCCGACTGCCGGATGGGCGCGTCATCGACGGCGTCGCCAACCTCGGCGTCCGCCCCATGTTCGAGATCGCCCAGCCCCTGCTCGAGGTCTGGCTGTTCGACTTCGCCGGCGACCTCTACGGCCAGACGATCGAGACAGAACTGGTCTGCTTGCTGCGTGGCGAGATGAAGTTCGACGACCTGGACGCTCTCAAGCGCCAGATCGACGCCGATGCCAAGGCGGCCCGCGCTGCTCTGTAACGGCGCATCGGGGTGGCGCCGGACCCTTCGCCTCTGCTAGACCGGCTTCACCATGACCGTCCGCGTGTTTCGCCCGATTTCGATTAGCCGCCCGGCGTAGCGCCGCAGGGCTGACCGCCCCGTGCTCGCCGGGACATCCACTCAAGCAGCGAGCCGCCGCGCGGCGAGCGAGAGCGGACCGATATCCACGCGAACGATCACAGACGACGAGACGAGATTTCATGGCCGACGCCGGCGACACCTCCACTCCCACGCGCGACTACCGCGAGACCGTCTTCCTGCCCGAGACGCCCTTTCCCATGCGGGGCGGCCTGCCGCAGAAGGAGCCGGTCATCATCGACCAGTGGGGCGACCTCTATTCCGCCCTGCGCAAACAGCGGCAGGCCGAGGGCGCGCCCCTCTATGTGCTGCACGACGGACCCCCCTACGCCAACGGCGACATCCACATCGGCCACGCCCTGAACAAGACGCTGAAGGACTTCGTGGTCCGCAGCCGCTTCCTGCTGGGCTACGACGTCGATTACGTCCCCGGCTGGGACTGCCACGGCCTGCCGATCGAGTGGAAGATCGAGGAACGCTACCGCGCCCACGGCACGCGCAAGGACGAGGTCTCCAAGGCCGAGTTCCGCCAGGCCTGTCGCGAATACGCCGCCGGCTGGATCGACGTGCAGCGCGACCAGTTCAAGCGCCTGGGCATCCTCGGCGACTGGGACCACCGCTACGCCACCATGGACTTCACGACCGAGGCCGCGATCGTGGCCGAGTTCCACAAATTCAAGACCACGGGCCAGCTGTATAGGGGCTCCAAGCCCGTGATGTGGTCGCCGGTCGAGCGCACGGCCCTGGCCGACGCCGAGATCGAATACCACGAGCTGACCAGCCCGACCGTCTGGGTGAAATTCCCGGTCACCGGCGCGACCGACGACCACCCCGACGACCTGCTGGCCTTCCGCCACGCCAATCCGTCGGTCGTGATCTGGACCACCACGCCCTGGACCATCCCGGCCAACCGCGCCATCAGCTACGGCCCCGAGATCGCCTATGGCCTCTATGAGGTCACGGCCATGGAGACCGGGCTCGAGTTCCAGCCATGGGCCAGGCCGGGCGACCGGCTGATCGTGGCCGACAAGCTGGCCGCCGAGGTCTTCAAGGCGGCGAAGATCGCCACCTGGACCCGCATCGACGACCTGAACCCGTCGGGCCTGGAATGCGCCCATCCCTTGGCCGAACTGTCGCCCGGCTTCGGCTTCTCCGTGCCCCTGCTGGCCGGCGACCACGTCACCGACGACGCCGGCACGGGCTTCGTCCACACAGCGCCCGGCCACGGCGCCGACGACTACGAGGTGTGGAAGGCCCACGGCCATCACGAGGTGCCGGATACGGTCGACCCCGACGGTGCCTACTACGACCACGTTCCCCTGTTCGCCGGCCTCAAGGTGCTGGAGACCGAGGGCAAGAAGACCGGCAAATTCGGGCCCGCCAATCCGGCGGTGATGGACAGGCTGATCG
>JBBRFV010000160.1:0-5987 GCA_038241335.1 Caulobacterales bacterium
CCAGGGCTGGCTGCAGCCCGCGCGTCTGGACGGAAATCCGCGGCGCTCCATCGCCCGCGCCGTAGACGACGTCAGCCTGATTAGCGGCCTTGCGCGCGGTCGCCTCGATACGGCCCTGGATCTCGTGCTCCGCCGCAGCGAGCTCTTCGATGCCTTGCTCGGAGAGCGCCGAGCCCAGCGTCATACCCAAGGCGATCAAATCGGCCGCCGTGTCCGGATAGATCGGCACGCAATGGACCACCCCGCCGTGCCGGGCGGCGAGGCCGGCGCTGAAGGCCAGGGCCGTCGCGTCACCCGGGCCGCCGGAGGCGAGAACGAGAATGCGTTTGAGGCTCATGGTGGCTCTCCCTTTGAGGCCACCCTGTCCGCCCGCGGCGACATCCGCCTTGATCGACGTCAAGCCCTCAGAAGAGTTTCGACACGCTCGTCGCCAGAAGTTCCGGGCCGTCGCCGCCGATGGTGAAGGTCTCGGCGTCACTTCGGCCGCCAACGACGCCGGTCGCGGAAATTATGCTGGGGCGGAAGTGGAGCACCGCAACCGCATCCCCCGACGGCGAATAGACGTGGACGTCAGGATAGCGCTGGATCACCTGCTGGTTGAGACGTTCGACAGCCTCGGGATCGACGACCTCCACCACGCGTCCGCCCATCGACAAGCCGACGCCGCTTTCGGAGCGAATGGCGATGGAAGCGCGCGAATCCAGGGTCAGGTTGGCGAACTTCTGACTGCTTCGAGCAACGATAAAATAGAGGTTGAGCCCGTCGTTCAGGTACCCGACCGTGGTGGCCTGCGGCCAGCCGTCGGGGCGGTTGACGGCCAGGGTCATCAGCCGCTCGCGATTCAACAAGTCGACGATCGCGGTCACGGCGCGCCCATGGATCGGTGTGGGGGCGGCGCTCATCGCTGGTCCTTCACGGTTTCCAGGTAGGCGATCAGATCGTCGATCTCGCTGGCCCGGAACACGAACTCCGGCATGGCGGGATGGGCGGTCACGAGCCCTTCGGCGAATCCTTCTTGCAGCTGGTCCAGCGGATAGCGGTGCACGATCTCCCGAAATGGCGTCGCCTCCGGCATCGGGCTGTCGCCGATTTGACCGGTCGCATGACAGCTTGCGCAGGCGCGGGCGGTGAGCAGGCGTCCGCGCTCAACGGCTTCAGCGTTGACGTCAGCGCGGGACGGCCTCGCTTGAGCGGCTGGAAGTTGAGCCGCCGCCCCGGTGCAGCTGACGAGCCCTGTGCAGATGAAGAGGAGGATGGCGGCCAGAGCGCGGGGGATGAGCATGGGATGTCTCCTGAGCGCCTTCCATCGCCCGACCGGCCGTCAACCGCCTTGATCTCGGTCAATGCGGCAGAGGCGCGGTCCTGTCTTCCTGCGCGCCGAGGAGACCGCCATGACCTACGCCAGCCTGCTCGTCGCCGTCGAAGACGGGCCCGAGAGCGAAAGCCGCCTCGAACTCGCCTGCGACCTCGCCGCAGCGTTCGACGCCTACCTGATCGGCCTGTCCGTAGGGTCGATCGCCCCGCCATTCTATGATCCCATGACGGGCGGTGCGATGGTCGGGGAACTCCTGACGCTTTATCAGGACATGGGAAAGGCCGAGGTGGAGCGCGCCCGGCTCAGCTTCACCGAGATCGTCAAGCAGCGAGGAATCGATTCCGAATGGCGTGGCGAGACCGGATTCCCGGGCGAGGCCTTCTCACGCAACGCGCGCGTCGCCGACCTGGTTATTCTCGGCGCCCGAAACGAACGCGCGCCCTCTCACGCTCCGGACGTCGCTGACGTCCTCATGGGGTCCGGGCGTCCCGTGCTGGTGACCCCGCCGATGCGCCTGCGCAATCCGATCGGCGAACCAGCCCTGGTCGCGTGGAAGGATTGCCGCGAGGCGCGCCGCGCGCTTTCCGCGGCCATTCCCCTGCTTCAGCGGGCAAGCGGCGTCACGCTCTACACCGTTTGTTCGGGTGAGGATAATGACACCGCCGATGGGGAACTCGCTGAGGTCGTCCGCTATCTGGCGCGGCATGAGATCGCCGCCGAACCGGTGATCGGCCTCAAGCTGGAGACGCCTGTCAGCCGTCAAATTCTCGACGAGGCCCTGGTCCGACAGGCCGGCCTGATCGTCGCTGGCGGCTACGGGCACGCCCGCCTGCGCCAATGGGCCCTCGGCGGCGTGACCCGGGATCTGCTCGCCGAAAGTCCCATCTGCCTTTGCCTCGCCCACTGAAGGAAACGCCATGACCACCCCCGCCCGTCACATTCGCCTGGAACTCGCTCGCGAGCCCGGCCATCCCGACGGAGACGCCCGCACGGGCTACGACATCGTCGCTTTCCTCGACGAAGAAGGTCGCCTTGATCTGGACGCCTGCCGCGCCCAGGTCGACCATTGCCGGGTCCGGCGTTTCGTTCAGGACGCGACGGTCGCGACCGGCCGGCTTCGGCATACCACCGGCGATCGCTGGATTTTCGACTTCGAGGGGAATGATGAGGAGGACGCTGTCGGCTTCCACCTCGGCGATGAGCGCTTCGTTCCGGGGGAGTATGTGTCCGTGGCCGCCGCAGACGGCGTCATGCACACCTACAGCGTCGAGCGCGTGGGCGAGGCGGGGGGATGACGCGCCGCATTCTGGTCCTGGACGGCCATCCTGATCCCGATCCCGCCTGCTATTGCCACGCCCTCGCCGACCGATATGCGCTCGGCGCCACCAAGGCCGGCCATGTGGTCCATCGCGTCAGTCTTTCCGACCTGGCCTTCCCTGACATAGCGTCTCGAAAGGAGTGGGAAACCGGAATGCCGCCGCCTGCGATTCTCAACCTCCAGGACCACCTGGCCTGGGCTGAGCATCTGGTCATCATCTACCCGCTTTGGCTGGGTACAATGCCCGGCCGACTCAAGGCGTTGCTCGAGCAGTGCTTCCGGCCCGCCTTCGCCTTCGGCGGCAAGACCCTCACGCCCGGAGCCGGTCGTCTCCATGGCCGGTCGGCGCGTATCGTCATCACCATGGGCATGCCGTCGGCCGTGTATCAGCTGTTCTATATGGCGCATTCGCTGCGCAGCCTGAAGCGCAACATCCTGGCCCTCGTCGGCATCGGCCCGATTCGCGACACGGTCATCGGGGGCGTCGAAGCCTTGTCAGACGCCGCTCGCGGGGCATGGCTGGATCGTATGGAGCGACTGGGATCCAGGGGGGGCTGAAGGTCTCGTCAGGCGTTCCGCCGCCCACCTCGGTCCTGTGAAACCTCCACGCCCCCGACGCGTCTGAAATCACGCGTCGGCGACGACCGGTGGGCGCGGCGCCGCGAGCGCGCCTTCGATGCGCTGCAGCTGGGCTTCGCTCAGCTGCAAGCGGTCGTGAAGCCTCATGATCTCCAGGTCCGCGCGCAGGTTGACCCGATATTCGTGTTCGGCCGCCTGGCGGTCGCGCGCGCGCGGTCTGGCGGTTCTGGCACATCAGGATGACGGGCGCCTGGACCGCGGCGAGCGTCGACAGAACCAGGTTGAGGAAAATGAAGGGATAGGGATCGAAGGCGCGACGCCTTCCTGGGCGCTGCTTCGCGGCCCTTCCTCTCGGCAGGCCGATCTCATGGCGCCTACCGCGTGATGGGGGACGTGGACGCCTTCGCGCGGCGTTCCGCCGGCGCGTCGCAACGCGCAGATGGCCGGACGGCGGGGCCTCCAGATTTTATCGAGATTTCTCTGGATAGGCCGATCCGGCGCCTCGCCGTCGTCTTCGATCGCGCGCCGCGACCGTCATCCTTGGCCCGAAACAGATGTCGCCGGTCTGACGGCCCGACGAAACGGGCGCCTAGTCCCGAGGCGGTCCTCGTCGCGACTTCGCAAACACCGCGACGATAATGACAAGGAAGCCCACGGCCCGCAGCAGGTAGAATGGCGACTGCTCCTCTCGCGGCACGGCCAGTGCGACTGTGAGAAGCGGCGTCGCCGCAAACAGGAGGAAGGCCACGCCAAAGGCGAGAAACAGCCCGTCATCCGTGCGTCGCCAGAACTTGAAGAAGAACAGGGCCGCGATGGCGTAGCCCATGATTATGGCGCCGGTGATCGGCGCTGCGAGGCTCATCGATCGACCTCCCATATGAAGCCGTAGATCAGGACTAGGACCGCAGCGAGAGAGGTGCACTGGCGGATCAGGGAAAAGTCGATCTCGGTCAGGATCACCATGTCGAGAACCACCGCGAGGTTGTTGAGGGCGAGCAAGGTGAAGGCGATCGCGCTCCACAGCAGCAGCGGCTGACGAGATCGCGTGTATGACCGGATCAGCAACACGGCGCACGCCGCGCTCGTCGCCAGACACAGCGAATAGATGACTGCTGGTCCCCAGGCGATCATGGCTTCCATCCCCCCAGACGGAATGAGTCGGCGAATCCCTTCAAGGGATCCGATCGCCGCGACGTTATCACGCCGATGATTGTAAAAGGTTTTTCCGCATAGGCCGCAGCAAGGGCGTCGGCCAGCCTTGCCAGAGTGGGCGACGCCGGCTGATAGCGCGCGCTCCCGGCGCCGAGCGTGACCAGGCCCGCGCGCTCCAGCGCGGCGAGGCAATCCCGCACTAGCGTATCGCTGCCGCGGAGTTCCGCGACAACGTCCGTGACCGCCCAGGCCTCGTCGGGCCTGTGACGGAGCAGGAGGAACGTCTCCAGCGCCCAAACAGATGGAAAGGCGCTCTCCGTAAAGGCCTGGATTGCGGGGTCCAGCATGGGGGCGGTGGTCACCTGTCGGGGACCCGTCGGGTGGGGACTGACATGGCGCGCGAACCTAGCGGCTGGGCTCCGATTGGCAACTCATCAGTTTTTACGGCGGGGCGGAACCGAAGCAGACCGTCGCGGTTTTTGGAGGTTGGTTCGGGGGATCAGACTGTGCGCTGACCCGGAAGCTTGACGGTTTGCGTCGAGCGTTCCGGCCGCGCATCGCGCGAGTCGCTGCGGGCCCATGCTTCGTCGTGATGGTGTTCCATGTCTCAAGCCGCCGCCCTCTCTTCCGAGACCGCGCTCGACTCCCGTCGGCTTCTGTCCGCGCTCCGCGCCTTCCGACGAGGGGACTTTTCGGTCCGGCTGCCAACGGATCTCGCGGGGGTCGACGCCGAACTGGCCGAGGCGTTCAACGATGTCGTCGAGCTCAACGACCGCATGAGCCGGGAATTCAGTCGCTTGGGAGAGGCGGTGGGACGGCAAGGAAAGATCAACGCCCGAGCCCGGATGCCCGCCGCTTCGGGGGCCTGGGCCGACAGCGTCGACGCGGTCAACAACCTGATCACCGACATGGTCCACCCCACCGCCGAAATGGCCCGGGTGATCGGGGCTGTGGCCAAGGGCGACCTGTCGCAGACCATGGACCTCGAGAACCAGGACCAGCCATTGCGCGGTGAGTTCCTGCGTATTGGCAAGGTGGTGAACACCATGGTGGGCCAGCTGGGGTCGTTCGCCTCGGAGGTCACCCGGGTGGCGCGCGAGGTGGGCACCGAGGGCAAGCTGGGCGGCCAGGCCAACGTCAAGGGCGTCGCGGGCGCCTGGAAGGACCTGACCGACAACGTGAACTTCATGGCCGCCAACCTGACCGGCCAGGTGCGTAACATCGCCGAGGTGACCACCGCCGTGGCCAACGGCGACCTCAGCCGCAAGATCACCGTGGATGTGAAGGGCGAGGTGCTCGAGCTCAAGAACACCATCAACACCATGGTGGATCAGCTCAACGCCTTCGCCTCCGAAGTGACCCGGATGGCGCGCGAGGTCGGCACCGAGGGCAAACTGGGCGGCCAGGCCCAGGTGAAGGGGGTCACCGGGACCTGGAAGGATCTGACTGACAACGTGAACTTCATGGCGGCCAACCTGACCAGTCAGGTGCGCAACATCGCAGAGGTGACCACCGCCGTGGCCAAGGGCGACCTGTCCAAGAAGATCACCGTCGATGTGAAGGGCGAAATCCTGGAGCTGAAATCGACCATCAACGTGATGGTGGATCAGCTCAATTCCTTCG
>JBBRFV010000161.1:0-5956 GCA_038241335.1 Caulobacterales bacterium
GACCTTCGTCACCGCCGACATCATCCGCAACGGCGACGACGACATCCCGACCATCGACCCGGTGACCTTCGTCATCACCGAGGGTCCGCTGGTCACCATCCGCTATTTCGAGCCCAAGCCCTTCGCCATGCTGCAGGACAAGCTGCAGCGCGACCCGGCCCTGTGCGTGACCGGGGCGGACATGTTCCTGCATCTGATGGAGGCCGTGATCGACCGCGTCTCGGACATCCTGGCCCGCAACGCCGCCCGGGTGGAGGAGGTCAGCGGCCACGTCTTCTCGAGCCGCAAGGCCGTGGGGTTCGAGCAGCTGATCACCCGGCTGGGGCAGGCCAACATCGCCAATGCCCGCATCGAGCAGAGCCTGGCGGGCCTGGCCCGCATCTTCGCCTTCGTCGGCATCGACGAACGCATCGCCGGGGCGCCGGACGCCCGCGCCCACCTCAAGTCGCTCAGCCGCGACGCGGAGAGCCTGCTGGCGCACAGCCAGGCGGTGGCCGCCTCGATCAATTTCCAGCTCTCGGCCGCCCTTGGCCTGATCAACATCGAGCAGTCGTCGATCATCAAGATCTTCTCGGTCGCCGCGGTGGCCTTCATGCCGCCGACGCTGATCGCCTCGATCTACGGCATGAATTTCCGCCACATGCCCGAGCTCCCCGAGGTCTGGGGCTACCCGGCCGCCCTCGTGGCCATGGCGGTGGCGGCGGTCCTGCCCCTGCTTTGGTTCAAGAAGAAGGGCTGGCTGTAACCGCCCGGCCCGCGATAGGACAGGCCATGACCGAGCCCGCCTCTCCCTCCGACATGACCTACGCCGGCTATCTGGCTCTCGACGAGCTGCTGGCGGCCCAGCACCCGCTGTCGGACCAGCACGACGAGATGCTGTTCGTCATCATCCACCAGACCAAGGAGCTGTGGCTCAAGCAGATCCTGCACGAGGTCGCCCTGGCCCAGGCGCTGGTGCGCGCGGGCGACCTGGTCCCGGCCTATAAATGTCTCGCGCGCGTCAGTCGCATCCAGGCGGTCATGACCATGAGCTGGGACATCCTGGCCACCATGACCCCGGCCGACTATCTGAAATTCCGCGGCGTGCTGGGCTCGTCCTCCGGCTTCCAGAGCGACCAGTTCCGCCGGTTCGAATTCATGCTGGGCCTGAAGGACGCGCGCTTCCTGCGCTTCCACGAGGACCGGCCGCAGGCCCACGCGGCCCTGTCGGCCGCGATGGCCGCCCCCGGGCTTTACGACGACGCCCTGTCGCAACTGGCGGCGGCCGGACTGCCGGTGCCGGCCGAGGTGCTGAATCGCGACGTCAGCCGGCCCTATGAGCCGTCGCCGGGCGTCGAGGACGCCTGGCTGGAGGTCTATCGTGACACCGAGCGCTGGTGGCCCCTGTATCAGCTGGCCGAGAAGCTGGTTGATCTGGACGACGCCCTGCTGACCTGGCGGCACAAGCATGTGGTCACGGTCGAGCGCATCATCGGCCTTCGGCGCGGCACCGGCGGCACCGAGGGCGTCGCCTATCTGACCGAGACCCTGCAGCGCCGCTGCTTCCCCGAGCTGTGGTCGCTGCGCACCAGCCTCTGAGTCCTCCCTTGCGCGGGTGCGCGCGCCGTGTCCCCATCGGCCGGCAAGGGGAGCCGACGTCATGACCATCCGTAGCCTGACCATCGCCACGGCGCTGGCCGTGATCCTGTCCGCCGGCGCCGCCCAGGCCCAGGTCAGCGCCGCCGCCGTCGACACCGCTGTGGCGGCGGAGACGACCCGGGTCGTGGCCTGGCGGCGCGACTTCCACCAGCATCCGGAGCTCGGCTTCTTCGAGACCCGTTCGGCCGCGATCATCGCCGCCCATCTGCGGTCGCTGGGTCTGGAGGTGCGCACCGGCGTCGGCCGCACCGGCGTGGTCGGGGTGCTGCGCGGGACGGGCCTGGGCGGCGGGACCCATGTGGTGGCCCTGCGCTCGGACATGGACGCCCTGCCGGTGCTGGAAGCGACGGGCCTGCCCTTCGCCTCGACCGCAACCGGAACCTATATGGGCAATACGGTGCCGGTCGCCCACGCCTGCGGCCACGACGCCCACATGGCCATGCTGATGGGCGCAGCCGAGGTCCTGGCCGGGATGAAGGACAAATTCTCGGGAACCATCCTCTTCATCTTCCAGCCGGCGGAGGAGGGCGCGCCTCCCGGAGAGCCCAAGGGCGGCGCGGCCCTGATGATCGAGCAGGGCGCGCTGGCCAATCCCCGGCCCGAGGCCATCTTCGGCCTGCATGTCGTGCCCGGCCGGCCCGGGACGCTGTTCTACCGCCCGCAGGGATTCATGGCCGCGTCTGACCGGATCGACATCGTCCTGCACGGCCGCCAGACCCACGGCGCCTGGCCGTGGAAGGGCGTCGACGTCATCGCCGTCGCCGGCCAGGTGATCGAGACCATCAACACCCTGACCGCCCGCACGATCGACCCTACGACCACGCCGACGGTCTTCACCATCGCCACGATCAACGCCGGCGTCCGCTACAACATCATCCCGGACACGGTGACGATGTCGGGCACCCTGCGCACCTTCGACATCCCCCAGCACGACGATCTGGTCCGCCGCGCCCACGCCGCCATCGATCATGTGGCCGAGGCCTATGGCGCGACCGCCGACTTCTCGATCCGCCAGAACGCCGCCCTGGTCTACAACAACGAGGCCCTGTCGGCCTGGCTGGCGCCGGTGCTGGAACAGGCGGCCGGTGCGGGGAACGTCAATCCGGCCTCGCCTCCGACGACGGTGGCCGAGGACTTCAGCTATCTGTCCCAGGAAGTGCCCGGCGTCTTTTACCATCTGGGCGCCAGCGCCGAAGGCGTCGATCCGGCGACCTCGCCCCCGAACCATTCGCCCGGCTTCGACGTCAACGAGGCGGTGCTGCCAGTCGGGGTCAAGGCCCATGTCCTGAGCGTCCTGCGCTTCCTCGAACGCCCGCCGGGCTGAGCCGGCGACTCTCGTCGTCAACCAATCGGCAACGGATGGGGCGCAGCTTGTTCGTGGATTCCGGAGGGACGCCGATGCGGGAATTGCCCGTCAGACTGTCGCCGATGACGCTCCAGCGCCGCGGTTCGATCACGCGCGAGATCGTCTTCTTCCTGGTGGCCTTCTGCGCCATGTTCGGCGGCGCCTATCTGGCGCTGGACCTGATCCTTCACGCCGTGCGGGCGAAATAGCCCTCGATCACCCGTCTATAGACCTCGCTCAGCGCCTCGATCTCGGCGACAGGCGCGCGCTCGTCGATCTGGTGCATCGTCTGGCCGACCAGCCCCAGCTCCAGCACCGGGCACATCGCCCGGATGAAACGGGCGTCCGAGGTGCCGCCGGTGGTGGAGGCCTCGGGCCGTCGGCCGGTCGCGGCCTCCACCGCGTCCTGAACGCCGGTCACGAAGGGGCCGGGCGGGGTCAGGAAGGCGTCGCCCGAACACAGATGCTCCAGTTCGATCTTCAATCCCGACGCCGCCTGGGCCTCGGCCGCGACCGTGTTCAGCCAGGCGATCAGCGCGTCGCCGGTATGGGTCGGGTTGAAACGGATGTTCAACCGGGCCTTGGCCTCTGACGGGATGACGTTGGTGGCCGGATTGCCGATGTCGATGGTGGTGATCTCGAGATTGGACGGCGGGAACTCGGGATAGCCGTCGTCCAGGGGGTGGTCGGCCAGGCGCGCCAGCAGCCGGGCGACCACCGGGGCCGGATTGGCGGCCCGGTCCGGGTAGGCGACATGGCCCTGCCTGCCGTGGACGGTGATCCAGGTGTTCAACGAGCCACGCCGCCCGACCTTGATCATGTCGCCCAGCGCCTGTGACGACGACGGCTCGCCGACGACGCAGGCGTCAATGACCTCGCCCTCGGCCTGCAGCGCCTGGACGACGCGCTTGGTGCCGTGCAGGGCAGGGCCTTCCTCGTCGCCGGTGATCAGGAAGGACAGGGAGCCGGGGACCTCGCCCCCATCCGCGAGAATGCGCGCGACGGCGGCGATCCAGGCGGCGATGCCGCCCTTCATATCGACGGCGCCGCGGCCGTAGAGGACGCCGTCCTTCACCTCCGCCTCGAACGGGGACGCGGTCCAGGCCTCGGCCGAGCCGGTCGGCACTACGTCGGTGTGGCCGGCGAAACAGAGGTTGGGCGAGGCCGTTCCGCGCCGGGCGTAGAGATTTTCGATGACGTTCTCGTCGCCTGCCGCTTCGCTGCTTGACGCGGGCCCGAACGGCATGCGGCGACAGACAAAGCCGAGCCCGGTCAGGACCCGCTCGAGAACGTCCATCGCCCCCTCGTCGGCGGGCGTGACCGACGGCCGGCGGATCAGCTCGCGGGTCAGTTCGACAGGATCGATAACGGGATGTGATGCGGCGCTCATGGAGCTGTGCTTTACGGGGTTCGGACGATTCCGAGAAGGCTTCTCCCCATGCCCAAGATCGACATCGACAGCGCCCCGACGGGTCACGGCACGTCCTATCCCGACGAATTCGCCGGACCCTGCCTGCCGCGCCGCCGCTGGAAGCTGGGCGACGCCGTCGGCCTGGACCAGTTCGGGGTCAATCTGCTGCGTCTGCCCGCCGGCGCCTGGTCCAGCCAGCGCCACTGGCACGTCAGCGAGGACGAGTTCGTCTGGGTCGTCTCCGGCGAGGTGGTGCTGGTCGAGGATGCGGGCGAGACGGTGCTGAAGGCGGGCGATTGCGCGGGCTTCAAGGCCGGCGTGCCCGACGGACACCGGATCGAGAACCGCTCGGACGCTGAGGCCGTTCTGCTCGAAGTCGGCACGCGAACGCCCGGCGGCGACGGGGCCGACTATCCCGATATCGACATGGTCCTGCCCCTCGGCGGCGATCGTTATCTCCACCGCGACGGAACCCCGTACCCGAAACATGACCGACGAACCTGAAGCGCCCCGGCCCCTCACCCCCGCCGTGGTCGAGGCCGCCCTGGCCGCTCACGGCACCAACCCTTGGGCCGTCGGCGACTTCCGCCTGCTGTGGTTCGCACGGCTGGCGGCCGGGCTGGCCATCCAGATCCAGTCGACCGCCGTCCTTTGGCAGGTGCTGGACATCAGCCGTCTGGCCGGCGCCTCGATCCAGAAGGCGGCGCTCTACACCGGCGCTGTCGGCCTGGTTCAGTTCCTGCCGTTACTGATCCTGACCCTGCCGGCGGGCGAGATGGCCGACCGGCGCGATCGTCGCCTGACCGTCGCGGCCTCGATCGGGGGCGAACTGCTTTGCGCCGTCGCCTTCCTCGGCCTGGCCCTGCACGGCCACCCTCCGCTGTGGTCCCTGCTGGTCGTCGCGGCCTTCTTCGGCGTGGCTCGCGCCTTCCTCGCACCCGCCAGCCAGGCCTTCCTGCCGATGGTGGTGGGCCGCGCCGCCCTGCCGCGCGCCATCGTGGCCCAGTCGCTGGCCTTCCAGACCGGCGCCATCGCCGGGCCGGCCCTCGGCGGCCTGCTGCTCGGCGTCTCGATCCCCGTGGCCTACGGCGTGTCCCTGGTCCTGTTCATCGCGGGTCTCGCGGCCATGCTGACGATCCGGACCAACGGCCGACCCGCCGGAGCCGAACTCTCGGCCGGGCTCAGGGACCGGATCGAGTCCGTGAAGGAGGGGTTGCGCTACATCTGGAGCACCGGGGTCGTGCTGGGGGCTATCTCGCTGGATCTGGTCGTGGTGCTGCTGGCCGGGGTGGCCCTGCTGATCCCGATCTTCGCGCGCGATATCCTGCACATCGGGCCCGAGGGCTTCGGCCTGTTCCGCGCCTCGTTCGGCGTCGGCGCCTTCGTCATGGCCCTGTATCTGGCGCGCTGGCCGATCGTGAAGCATGGCGGCCGCTGGATGTTCGCGGCCGTGGCGGTGTTCGGCCTCTGCAGCATCGTCTTCGGGCTGTCGCGGATCGTCTGGGTCTCGGGCGTCGCCCTGTTCATCGCCGGGGCCGTCGACATGATCAGCGTCAACATCC
>JBBRFV010000162.1:0-5947 GCA_038241335.1 Caulobacterales bacterium
AGCTGGACGCCGACACCGTTCTGAGCCCCGGAAGCCTGCGCGCCGCCCGCTTGGCCGCCGGGGCCGTGATCGACGCCGTTCGGGCAGTGGCGCGAGGCGAGGCGGCCCGCGCCTTCGCCGCCGCGCGCCCGCCCGGCCACCACGCCGAGCCCGACCAGTCCATGGGCTTCTGCCTGTTCTCCAATGTCGCGATCGCCGCCCGCGTCGCCCAGGCCGAGGGGATGGCCCGCGTCGCCGTGGTCGATTTCGACGTCCATCACGGCAACGGCACCCAGGCGGCGTTCCAGGCCGATGACAGTCTGTTCCTCGCCTCCATCCACCAGTCGCCGCTCTATCCGGGCACCGGCGCGGCGTCCGAGACCGGGATGGGCAATATCGTCAACGCCCCGGTTGCGCCCCACGCGGCCCGCGAGGCCTGGCGCGCGACCTTCGCCGACGGCCTGATGCCGGCGCTGGAGGCCTTCCGGCCCGACCTGATCCTGATCTCGGCCGGGTTCGACGCTCACCGCCGCGATCCGCTGGCGCACCAGTCGCTCGAGGCCGAGGATTTCGCCTGGGCCACACGCGCTGTTCTGGAGGTCGCGCGACGCACGTGCGGCGGCAAGGTTGTTTCCTCGCTCGAGGGCGGTTACGACCTAGAAGGGCTGGGCCGTTCCGCGGTCGCCCACGTTCAGGCCTTGGGGGAGGAATAAGGGACGGATCGCCAAGGCTTTTCCCCCGCTCATTATGTCCGCTCCCGCCCGAGACTCATTGATGGCAGACCCGCCGGAACCCATGACGCCAGAGCCCGCGCCGATCCGCGCCGCCCTGGTGTCGGTGCGTCCGGGCGGCATTGTCCTCGCCCGCCACGGCGAGCCGGCCCTGTCACGCAAATGTTTCCTGACCTCGGACCAGTACCGCGACTGGTGGGCGAAATACGAAGTCGGCGGCCTGCGCGCGGGCCAGACCCCGCCGCCCGAACTGATCGCCACGGCCCAGGGCGCCGGCGCCATCTACGCCTCGACCCGCCGCCGGGCCCAGGAAACCGCCGCCGCCATCGCCTCCGGGCGCGAGGTGATGTCGGACGCCCTGTTCATCGAGGCGCCCCTGCCGCCGCCACATTTTCCGTCCTGGTTCAAGCTGCCGCCCAAATACTGGGGCGCGGTGGCGCGGTTCTGGTGGCACGCCTTCAACCATCACGAGGGGCAGGAGACCCGCCTCCAGGCCGAGGCCCGCGCCGGCAAGGCCGCCCTGTCGCTGATCGCCCGCGCCGAGAGCGGCCAGGATGTGCTGGTCCTCGCCCACGGCTATTTCAACCATATGGTCGGCCGCCGTCTGCGCGCCGAGGGCTGGAAGCTGGTTCATAACCAGGGCTTCAAATACTGGTCTCAGCGCCGCTACGAACAGCCATGACGGAGGGCGGGAGATGAACCGGCGCGTTCTGCTCTCCTGCCTGCTCTGCTTCGCGGCGGCCATTCTGTCCCCGCGTCCGTCGTTCGCCCAGGACCCGGTCCAGCCCGTGGCCGTTCGGGTGGCGATCGAGACCACCGCGGGGACCATCCTGGTCGAGACCGATCCCCGCGCCCCGATCACCTCGGCCAATTTTCTCCGCTACGTCGACGGGCGCCGTTTCGATGGAACTGACTTCTATCGCGGCATGGACCTGGGCGACGGCTACGGCCTGGTCCAGGGCGGAACCGCCAACGCCCGGTCCCGCATCCTTCCCCCCATCGCCCATGAACCCACCAGCCAGACGGGCCTGAGCCACACCGACGGCGCCGTCTCCATGGCCCGCAACGATCCTGGCACGGCGACGGGCGACTTCTTCATCATCGTCGGCGACCTGACCACCTTGGACGCCGGGCGGGCCGCGCCGGACGACCCGGGCTTCGCCGTCTTCGGCCATGTGGTCGAAGGTATGGACGTGGTCCGCCAGATCCTGGCCGCCCCCAAATCCCCGACCGAGGGCGAAGGCGTGATGCGCGGCCAGATGCTGTCGCCCCATATCCGCATCGTCTCCATTCGGCGCGTTGCGACGGCGGCCTCTGTGTCGGCAGAATAGAGAATAGACGCCCGTCTGCGCTTGAGGCGCGCCGTCGCCCCCTCTAGGGTTCCCGACGATGACCGACGCCGCTTCCATTCCCGCCGACCTGAGCTTTGAGGACGCCCTCCAGCGTCTGGAGCAGATCGTGTCCAAACTCGAGTCGGGCCAGGCTCCGCTCGAGGAATCCATCGCCCTCTACGAGGAGGGCGCGCGGCTGAAGACGCACTGCGAAAACCGACTGAAGGCCGCCCAACTGCGGGTCGAGAAGATCGTTGTGGGTCCCGACGGCCAGGCGAAGGGCGTCGAGCCCGCCGAGTTCGGCTGATGGCCGCGCCGGCGGAGCGCATCGCCTTCGACGACTTCCTCAAGGTCGACATCCGCATCGGCGTGGTGCTGGCCGCCGATCCGTTCCCCGAAGCGCGCAAGCCGGCCTACAAGCTGACGCTCGATTTCGGCCCGGACATCGGGGTCAAAAAGTCCTCGGCCCAGATCACCGCCCACTACACGCCCGACGAACTGGTGGGCCGCAAGGTCGCCGCTGTGGTCAATTTCGCCCCGCGCCAGATCGGACCGTTCATGTCCGAGGTGCTGACGCTCGGATTCCCGGACGCGACCGGCGAGGTGGTGCTGGCCGGCGTCGATCGGGACGCGGTGGTGGGCGGGAGGCTTTTCTGATCCAGCCGCCGTTCCTTGATTGTCGGGCCGCCAATTCTCCGGAGCAGGGCGTGATCGACCGGGTGGCCGAGGTCGCGGACCTGGTCACCGTGGCGCTCGACGAGTTGCTGCCCCGCGCCGACGGCCCGGAATCGCGCCTGACCGAGGCCATGCGCTACGCCGCTCTCGGCCCCGGCAAGCGGTTGCGGCCCTTCTTCGCCCTGGAGGCCGCGAGTCTGTTCGACATCGAGGAGCGGCCGGTGCTGCGCGCCGCCTGCGCCCTGGAATGCGTCCACGCCTACAGTCTGGTGCACGACGACCTGCCGTGCATGGACGACGACGACATGCGTCGCGGTCGCCCGACGGTCCATCGGGCCTATGACGAGGCCACCGCCGTCCTGGCCGGCGACGCCCTGCAGACGGCGGCCTTCGACATCCTCCTGCACGAGGACACCCATGAGGACCCGGCCATCCGCTGCGAACTGGCGGCCCGGTTGTCGATGGCGTCCGGGGCCCGAGGCATGGCCGGCGGGCAGATGATCGACCTGCTCGGGGTGCGCGACGATCTGGGCGGCGTCGCCCGCATGCAGCGGCTCAAGACCGGCGCCCTGTTCAGCTACGCCTTCGAGATTCCGCTGATCGTGGCTCGGGCCCGCGAGGCGCATCGCCAGGCCCTGACCAGCTTCGCCCACGATATCGGCCTGGCCTATCAGATCGTCGACGACCTGCTGGACGTTGAGGGTGACGAGGACATCCTCGGCAAGGCGGCCCGCAAGGACCACGGCCAGGGCAAGACCAATTTCGTCACCCTGCTGGGCGTCGAGGCGGCGCGGCATCGCGTCGCGCATCTGGCCGACCAGGCGCGGGCTCATCTGGACATCTTCGGTCCCGACGCCGAAATCCTCAGGGCCAGTGTGGACTTCGTACTCAAGCGCCGGTCCTGACGGACTTTTCCGCCCTGCATCGAATCTGGTCGCGATCTGCTATGCGGATCGACCCCGTTTGCAGCGAAATGGTCTAGAACGGGTTTGAAGACCATGGTCCAGGTTCAAGATCACCCGATGCCCGACACGCCTCTGCTCGACCAGGTCCACGTCCCCGCCGACATGCGGGGCTTCGACATCCCCCAATTGAAGCAGCTGGCGGACGAGCTGCGGGCCGAGACCATCGACGCCGTCTCCACCACCGGCGGCCACCTCGGGGCCGGTCTCGGCGTGGTCGAACTGACCGTGGCCCTGCACCATGTGTTCGAGACGCCCAAGGACATCCTGATCTGGGACGTCGGTCACCAGTGTTATCCGCACAAGATCCTGACCGGCCGCCGCGATCGGATCCGGACCCTGCGCCAGCGCGGCGGCTTGTCGGGTTTCACCAAACGCAGCGAGAGCGAATACGACCCCTTCGGCGCCGCCCACGCCTCGACCTCGATCAGCGCCGCCCTCGGTTTCGCCGCCGCCCGCGACCAGAAGGGCGAGACCAATCGCGTCGTGGCCGTCATCGGCGACGGCTCCATGTCGGCGGGCATGGCCTATGAGGCCATGAACAACGCGGCCGAGACGACCAACGGCCAGCTGATGGTCGTGCTCAACGACAACGACATGTCGATCGCCCCTCCGGTCGGCGGCATGAGCGCCTATCTGGCGAAACAGGTCTCGGGCGGCGCCTATCGCAATTTCCGCCGCTTCGGGAAGTCGGTCGCCGAACACCTGCCGCGCCCGTTCCGCAACGCGGCGCGCAAGGCCGAGGAATACGCCCGCGGCATGCTGGTCGGCGGCACCTTCTTCGAGGAGCTGGGCTTCTACTATGTCGGCCCGGTCGACGGGCACGACATGGACAACCTCGTCCCGATCCTGAAGAACGCCGCCGCCATCACCGACCGTCCGGTGATCGTCCATGTCGTGACGCAAAAAGGCAAGGGCTACGCCCCGGCCGAGAGCAGCGCCGACAAGCTTCACGCCGTCGCCAAATTCGACGTGATATCGGGCCAGCAGACCAAGCCGGTCTCCAACGCCCCCAGCTACACCAAGGTGTTCGGGACCGAACTGATCAAGCGCGCCGTGCTGGACCCGACCATCGTCGCCATCACCGCCGCCATGCCGTCGGGCACGGGTCTGGACCTGTTCGGACAGGCCTTCCCCGAGCGCACCTATGACGTGGGCATCGCCGAACAACACGCGGTCACCTTCGCCGCCGGTCTGGCCGCCGACGGCATGAAGCCGGTCTGCGCCATCTATTCGACCTTCCTTCAGCGCGGTTACGACCAGGTCGTCCACGACGTGGCCATCCAGTCCCTGCCGGTGCGTTTCGCCATGGACCGCGCCGGTCTGGTCGGCGCCGACGGCTCGACCCACGCCGGCAGTTTCGACATCGGCTACATGGGCGCGCTGCCGGGCATGGTGTTGATGGCCGCCGCCGACGAGGCCGATCTGGCCGCCATGATCGCCACGAGTCTCGAGATCGACGACCGCCCGTCCGCCTTCCGCTATCCGCGCGGCGACGGCGTGGGCGTCGAGATCCCCGAACTGGCCGCCCCGCTCGAGATCGGCAGGGGCCGCATCGTGCGCGAGGGGACCGGCGTCGCCATCCTGTCGCTGGGCACCCGCCTGCAGGAATCGCTCAAGGCCGCCGACCTGCTCGCCGCCCGGGGCGTCTCGGCCACCGTCGCGGACGCCCGCTTCGCCAAGCCGCTGGACGCCGACATGATCCTGCGCCTGGCCCGCGAACACGAGGCCCTGATCACGGTGGAGGAGGGGGCCATGGGCGGCTTCGGCGCCTTCGTGCTCCAGCTGCTGGCCGAAAAGGGTGCGCTCGACGCCGGCCTCAAGGTCCGCACCCTGCACCTGCCCGACGTCTTCCAGGACCAGGACAAGCCCGAGGTCCAGTACGCCGTCGCCGGCCTCAACGCCGACGCGATCGCCGCCGCCGCTCTGCGGGCGCTGGGCGTGGAGTCGAGCCGCGCCGTCCGGGCTTAGACGGGCGATCAGCGGACTGACGCAGCGTCTGTTAGGGGTGGGGAGCGGACGTCAGCGGCTTCCCCAACGCCAACGCCACGGCTTGCCATCGCTCGTCACCCCTATCAGCACAAATAGGCCTACGGACAGCACCAGCATCAGTGCGCCGATGATCCACAAAGGCAGATTCAGCCATTCGCCAAGGGGTGTGACCCCAACCATCGCAGCAACATAGACAAGCATGGATATCCAACCGGGGAGGCTTATGGGTCCGATCCCGATCCCGTAAGCCTTCACACCGAACCACGGCTTTTTCATC
>JBBRFV010000163.1:0-5940 GCA_038241335.1 Caulobacterales bacterium
GGGACGTTCTGCATCATCCGCTGGCGGCTGCGCTGGGCGCGAAGCTGCTTCAGCTTGGCCTTCACATGCGGGTCGCCCTCGGACTGTTTGTAGTCCTCCTTGACCTCTTCCTTGGACATTCGCATCCGTTTGGCGAAGCGGAATTTCTGCCAGATGAAGTCGGCGCCGGCGGTGAAGCCGAGGAAGATCAGGGCCGAACTCATCAGGGCGATGGCCAGGACGCGGGCGAAGGGCAGGATCGAGGCCGGCGACATGGCGGCCAGATTCTCGAGTTCGCGCGCGTGCGGCTTGAGCGTGAACCAGCAGATGCCGGCCACGGCCAGCAGCTTGAGCAGGGTCTTGCCGAACTGGACGAAGCCGTCGATGCCGAAGATGCGGCCGAAGCCGGTGATCGGGTTCACCTTGGACCAGTCGGGTTTCAGCTTTTCGGTGGTGAAGACCAGACCCGACTGGGCGATGTTCCCCCCCGCCCCGCCCAGGATGGTGGCCAGCATGACGGCGCCGAAGAATGGCAGGGCGGCCCACAGGGCGGCCGTGCCGATCTCGACCCCCGCCCCCGCCTCAAGCCCGCCGATCATGGCGTGGGGCGCGGCGATATAGGGCAGGAATTGCGCCGCCATGTTCTGACAGAACCAGCCGCCGGCGCTCAGGATCACCACCGTCGCGCCCAGCAGCGACAGAGCCGAGGCCACGTCCGGCGACTTGGCGACGTCGCCCTTCTTGCGGGCATCCGCAAGTTTGCGTGGCGACGCCTCCTCTGTCTTGGACTCGGGATCGGCGCCTTCAGCCACCGGCGCCGCCCGCGAAGATCTGCGCCAGGGTGCGGTAGCGGTCGATGAAGACCGTGCCCATCACGCCGAGGCTGAGGGTGAAGACCGACAGGCCCAGGATGACGCTGAGCGGCGCGGCGGCGAAGAAGACCTGGAACGACGGCATGACGCGGCCGACCAGGCCCGAGGCCAGGTTGAAGATCAGGGCGAAGACCAGCACCGGCGCCGACAGCTGGACCCCCAGCATGAAGCTGTCTCCCAAGGTGCGGATGGCCAGGGTGGCGAAGTCGCCGGTCACCAGCGGCCTGGCCGGCGCGATCAGGTCGTACGAACCGACCAGGCCGGCGATGAACAGGTGATGGGTGTTGGTGGCGAACACCAGGGTCGTGCCCAGCAGCATCAGGAAGGCGGCGAGCGTGCTGCCCGGCTGGGCCTGCAGGGGATTGGCGGTCTGGGCGAAGCTGAGGGTGGTCTGGATCGAGATGATCTCGCCCGCCGTCGACAGGGCGGCGGTGAAGCTGCGCAGCAGGGCGCCCATCATCAGGCCGACGACGACCTCACGGATGATCCAGCCGGCCATGCCGCCGACGGTCGCCGGCAGGGACGGAAGCGCGGGCGCGATCACCGGCCACAGCGCCAGTGTCACCACCAGCGCCAGCGACAGGCGGATGCGCGGCGGCACATAGCTTTCACCGATCCCCGGCAGCATCAGCAGCACCGCGCCGATGCGCGCAAAGATCAGCGCGCCCTGCCAGACCTGCTGGGATGTGGCGTAGGGCTCCACGCCGCCGTCACATGCCCGCGATGCGGGCGGCGATATGCTGCATGAACCCGCCCAGCAGGGCGCCCATCAGCGGCAGGAACAGCAACAGCGAGGCGAAGATGGCGATGATCTTGGGCGCATAGACGAGGGTCTGCTCCTGGATCTGCGTCAGCGCCTGGAAC
The DNA here is from genome assembly GCA_038241335.1 of Caulobacterales bacterium. Lineage (GTDB taxonomy): Bacteria > Pseudomonadota > Alphaproteobacteria > Caulobacterales > Caulobacteraceae > Brevundimonas. The sequence continues at coordinate 1,716 of JBBRFV010000163.1, forward strand.
AGGCCGATGGCCACGCCGACCACCAGGCCGACCAGCAGGATCGGCGCGCACAGCTGGATCGTCAGCCACAGGGCGTCACGGCCCACATCCAGAACTTCCGCGCCGTTCATCGTCACCCACTCCGAAACTCGGCAGAAAATGCCGGGAGCGTGGTTAACGGCGAGTTAGGACGCGGACGACTGGATCGAACCCCCCCGTCCGGCGTAAAGCGAGACATGACCGACGAAGCCATCTCCCAGTCCGAAGCCGAAGCCGCCGTTCGCACGCTGATCAAATGGGCGGGCGACGATCCCGACCGGGAGGGTCTGCTGGACACCCCCGCGCGGGTGGCGCGGTCCTACAGGGAGCTGTTCGCCGGCTATGACGTCGAGCCGCGCGCATTTCTGGAGCGGACCTTCGAAGAGGTCGGGGGCTACAACCAGCTCGTGGTGCTCAAGAACATCCGCTTCGTCAGCTTCTGCGAACACCACATGCTGCCGGTCGTCGGCGTGGCCCACGTCGGTTATCTGCCGACCGACCGGGTCGTCGGCATCTCCAAGCTGGCGCGGGTGGTGCGCGGCTATGCACGGCGGCTGCAGATCCAGGAGAAGCTTACATCCCAGATAGCCACCGCCATCGACGAGGTGCTGCAGCCCCAGGGCGTCGGCGTGGTGATCGAGGCCGAGCACAGTTGCATGACCCTGCGCGGCGTCGATGTCCCGGGGGCCAGCCTGACCACCAGCGCCCTGCTGGGCGTGGTCCGCGACGACGCAAGGACGCGCGAGGAGTTCCTGCGGCTGGTGCGGGGATAGATTCAGACGAGCGGCCCGGTCCTTGCGGAATTCGCCTCAAAGGAGGCCTTTCCGATGGCCTGGGCCGCGATTTCGACCCGGAATGAGACACCCGCCATCGCGCGCGGGGGTTGGCTCGACGCGTTGCGTTTCATCGTGGCCAGCCTGATCATCCTGCATCACTACCAGGCGGCGGGCCCCGCGCCCCTGTCCGAGGCGGTGCATCCGGTGTTCGAACGCGGCGGCTTCCTGCTGACCAATTTCTTCCTGATCGACAGCGGCTATGTGCTGATGCGGGTCTATGGCGCCGCCGTTGGACGCGGCTCGATGTCGGCCGGCGACTTCTTCCTCAAGCGGTTCCTGAGGGTCTATCCGGCGCATCTGATCATGGCGCTGACCCTGGTCGGGCTGGTGCTGCTTGGCACGGCGCTGGGCGCTCCACCGCGCAATCCGGAATGGTTCGCCTGGGACCAGCTTCCCGCACAACTGACCCTGACACAGGCGTTCGGCGTGCATGGCGGGCTGGGCTGGAACGCGCCCAGCTGGTCGGTGTCGGGACTGATCGGCTGCTACCTGGCCTTCCCGTGGATCCTGCGCGGGCTGACGAAGCTGGGGCCGTGGGCGGCGCTGGGGCTGGCGGTCGGCCTGTATCTACTGGCTAATCAGGCGACGTGGAGCCTGCTCGGCTATCCCGTCTACCAGATGCCTATGAAATTCGGCTTCTTCCGCGCCCTGCCGCTGTTCACCCTCGGCATGGGGCTGGCCTGGTTCGCCCAGAAGGTCTGGATCGCGCCGAAGCTGGCGGGCTGGGCCGGGGTGCTGGCGGCGATCGGCTTCGGCGTGGCCCAGTATTTCGACAAGAACGCCCTGGTCTCGCTGGTGTGCATCTCGACGATCATCCTCGCCGCCGGCGCCGTGCCGGTGCGCCGGCCGTCGAAATGGGTCGAGAAGGCCGCCCTGGTGTCCTTCTCCATGTTCATCACCAATGAGGTGGTGCGAATCGCCTGGTTCGGGGCGGCCAATGTCGTCATCGCCCGGTTCGCGCTGTCTGAACCGGCGCAGTGGGCATTGTGGGGGGGCGGGGTGATAGCCGCCTTCGCCTTCGCCTTCCTGTTCCACACCACCATCGACACCCCGATCCAGAACCGCATCCGGGCCTGGATGAAGGGGCGCTCGCACCGCAGACCCATTGTCATCCAGCCGGTCGTGTCGCTGGAAGGCTGAGCCCGCCCCCGTCTGAAGTCCGGGCCGGTCCGTCAGATCGGCATCCGCATGATTTCCTGGTAGGCGGAGATGACCTGATCGCGGACGGCCATGACGGTCTCCAGCGAAGCCTCGGCCGAGGAAACCGAGGTCACGACGTCGATCATGTTTCCCTGACCCTGCACCGCCGAGGCCATCTGGGTCTCGGCCGCCTTCGAGGTCTGGGTCATCTCGCCCATGACATTCTGAAGCATGGACGAGAAGTCGCCGCCGCCGCCCGCCGGGAGCGGGGTCGCGGTCGGCATGGCGCCGCCCTGGATGGCGGAATAGGCGCGGGCGGCCATCATCGGGTTCATCGGTCAGCCCTTATTTCTTCAGCAGGTCGAGGGTGCGGCTCTCCATCGAGCGCGCGGTCTCGATGACGTTCAGATTGGCTTCGTAGGCGCGCTGGGCCTCGCGCATGTCCATGGCCTCGACCAAGGAGTCGACGTTGGGACGCAGCACATAGCCCTCGGCGTTGGCGGCCGGGTGGGACGGATCGTATTCGGAGCGGAAGTCGCTCATGTCGGGCCGCACCTCGGCCAGGGTGACCCCGGTTGCGCCATCGATCTCTCGCGCCTGGAAGACCGGGATCTGGCGGCGATAGGGGGTTCCGCCGGCCGTCCGGGAGGTCGATTCGGCGTTGGCGATGTTCTCGGCGATCACCCGCATGCGCGACTGCTGAGCCTTCAGCGCGCTGGCTGCGACGGCCATGGCGCTGTTTCTCGGGGGGATAGCGTCGGGCATGGGCTAGTCCTCAGCGACCGGGGGCGCGGGCGGCCATGCGCAGCATCTGCATGGATTTCTGGTAGAAGCCGATGGCGGCGTCATAGGCCATCCGGCTCTCGGACATCTTGAGCATCTGCTCTTCGACGACGACCGAATTGCCATCGAGCGTGGTCTCTGAATCGGGCGCGGCCTGACTCTGGAAATGGCTCACCGTCGCCTGGGCCGGAGCGATATGCATGGCGCTGGTGCGGGTCATCTGCAGCCCGCCGCCCTGGCGCAGCGCTGCGGCGAAATCGGTCGGCGCCTGAAGGTCGCGGCCGACATAGCCGGGCGTATCGGCGTTGGCGACGTTCTGGGCGATGACGCGCTGGCGCTCGTCCAGCCACGACAGACGACCCTTGATCTGGCTGAGCAGCGGCAGGTCTGTGAAGCCCACGAAGGTTCTCCGGACGCAATCGCCCACGGGTTCGATCGGCAGAAACTGCCGCGTCCATGGTTAATGCGAGGTTATCTCAACGCGACGTTAACCATGATCGGGAAGTCTGGCGCGGCCGGCCCCGTCGCCGGCGGGGCCGTGTGCGCATGAATTTCCTTGATCTCGCCCGGGCGATCTTCGCCCTGGCCTTCACCCTCGGCATCATCGGCCTGGCGGCTTGGGGCGCGCGACGCTACGCCCCCCAATTGCTGGCCAAACTCAGCGCCGAGCGCGGCGAGAAACGGATGCAGGTCGTCGAGACCCTGATGCTGGACCCGGCGCGTCGGCTGGTGCTGGTCCGCATCGACGACGAGGAGCGGTTGATGCTGCTGGGCGAGGGACGCGAGCTGATAGAGCCGCGCGGGCCGGGAGCGAAGGCGTGAAGGCCAGGACGCGGACCCGGCTGCGCTGGCGCGACGCCTTCAGCCTGCCGACCCGGGACGAGTTAAAACAGGCGGCCAAGCTCTCGCTGCTGACCACCCTGCTCTGCCTCGCCTGGCCGGTGGTCGCTTTCGCCCAGGACGCGGCGGCCGGCGGCGCGGCCATCAACGTCGACCTCGGCACCGGCGCGGGCCTGACCTCGCGCGTCGTACAACTGGTCGGCCTGATGACCGTCCTGTCGCTGGCGCCGTCGATCGTCATCATGACCACCAGCTTCGTGCGCATCGTCGTGGTGCTGAGCCTGCTGCGCACCGCATTGGGCATGCAGCAGTCGCCGCCGAACGCCGTGCTGGTCTCCCTGGCGCTGTTCCTCAGCGCCATCGTCATGGCTCCGACGTGGCAGGACGCCTATGATTCGGGCATCCGTCCCCTGCTGGATCAGCAGATGGAGCTGCCCCAGGCCTTCGATGCCGCGTCGGAACCTGTGAAGACTTTCATGCTCGGACAGGTGGGCAAGGACGACCTCGCCCTGTTCGTCCGGCTGTCGAAAATCGACGCCCCCACGGCGGCTGCCGACCTGCCCCTGAGAGTGGTCACGCCGGCCTTCATGATCAGCGAGTTGAAACGG
>JBBRFV010000164.1:0-5927 GCA_038241335.1 Caulobacterales bacterium
AGGCGACCAGATCCGGCGCCACGCCATATTCCGCGCAGGCCTTTTCGTGGTCGGCCAGCAGGCTCATCGGCTGACCTTCGGACCCGTCCCTATAGCCCACCTCGCCCCAGGCCCCGGCCAGACACTGGTCCTTGCTCATAGTTTCGCAACTGCCCAGCAACACGGCTGCGGCGGTCACGGCGCCGGCCACGATCAGAGTCTTCATCGTCGGTCCTCCCCACAAGGGCTCCATAATGACCGAGCTTCACCGTACCGCCAAGCGCAAGCCTTGCCGCGCGGCCAACCCGAAGTGCTAGACTCGCGCCGTGTCCGATGAACCCCTGATCGAAGAAGATGACGCCTGCGTCATCGAGGCCCGCATCGAGGCGGGCGGTCCGCGGCTCGACAAGGCGTTGGCCCAGGCCTTCCCGACCCTGTCGCGCGCCCGTCTTCAGGCTCTGCTGGCCCAGGGTGCGGTCAGCCGCGACGGCGTGCTCGTCACCACCGGCTCCGCCAAGGCCCTGCCCGGCGACTACGCCGTCGCCGTTCCTCCGGTCGCCCCAGCCATTCCCCGGCCCGAGGCCATCCCCCTGACCGTCCTGTTCGAGGACGCCGACCTGATCGTCATCGACAAGCCCGCCGGCATGGCCGCTCACCCCGCTCCTGGGTCCGAGACCGGCACGCTGGTCAACGCCCTTCTGGCGCACTGCGGGGCCTCCCTGTCGGGCATCGGCGGCGTCGCCCGGCCCGGCATCGTCCACCGGCTCGACAAGGATACCTCAGGCGTCATGGTCGCGGCCAAGTCCGACCGTGCCCACGCCGGCCTGTCCGCCCTGTTCGCCGCCCACGACATCGAGCGCACCTACATCGCCCTGACGCGCGGCGCGCCCTCGCCCGCCCGCGGCCGCATCGAGAGCCGACTGGGCCGCTCGTCGTCCGACCGCAAGAAGATGGCGGTCCTCAAGAGCGGCGGACGCGAGGCCGTCACCGACTATGTCGTCCAGGCGACTTACGGTGTGCCCGCCAAGGCCGGCGCCGCTCCCATGGCCGGGCGTGTCGCCTGCACCCTGCATACCGGCCGCACCCACCAGATTCGCGTCCACATGGCCTCGAAGGGCTCCCCGATCCTCGGCGACCAGACCTACGGCTCGGGCAGCCCGGCCGCCCCGGTTCGCGCCGCCATTGCTGAAGCCGGCCTGACGCGTCAGGCGCTCCATGCCGCAGTGCTGGGCTTCACCCATCCTGTGACGGGGGAAGATCTCCGGTTCGAGACCATCCCGCCGGCGGACATGCTGGCTCTGCAAGCGCTCCTTGGGGAACTCTGAAAGCGTCGCCATAGTAAGTCTTGATAAAGGACTGACCGTCTGGTACACACTCCGGCGACGGGACCAGTGGCGCCCGGGCAACTGTCACGCTGTCGTGTGACAATCCGCCCCTAAAAACGGCGGCAACCCATCGCTACCTGTTCGGTTGAGGGGTGAGGCGTCGGTGCACAGTCTGTGGCCGCCTCCGTAGAGCCCGCTCGTTTCACACGGTCGGAGGGACCAAATGGCTGTTGCTAGATCACTCGCGGTTATGTCGCCTGAACAGGGGCTTTCGCGATACCTTACCGAAATCCGCAAGTTCCCGATGCTTGCGAAAGACGAAGAATTCATGCTCGCCAAGCGCTGGACCGAGCACCAGGACGCCGAGAGCGCTCACCGTCTCGTGACCTCGCACCTGCGCCTCGTGGCCAAGATCGCCATGGGCTATCGCGGCTACGGCCTGCCGATCGGCGAGGTGATCTCCGAGGGCAACGTCGGCCTGATGCAGGCCGTCAAGAAATTCGATCCGGACAAGGGCTTCCGCCTGGCGACCTACGCCATGTGGTGGATCCGCGCCTCGATCCAGGAATACATCCTGCGCAGCTGGTCGCTCGTGAAGATGGGCACCACCGCGGCCCAGAAGAAGCTGTTCTTCAACCTGCGCAAGGCCAAGAGCCAGATCTCGGCCTTCGAGGAAGGCGACCTGCATCCGGAACACCTCGAGGCCATCGCCACCAAGCTGGGCGTGTCCAAGGAAGAGGTCACCAACATGAACCGCCGCCTCGGCGGCGACGCCTCGCTGAACGCGCCCTTGCGCGCCGACGGCGAGAGCGAATGGCAGGACTGGCTCGCCGACGACACTGCGGTCTCGCAGGAGACCGCCCTGGCCGAGAGCGAAGAGAAGTCCCTGCGCATGGGCCTGCTTCAGGAAGCGATGCAGGAGCTGACCGACCGCGAGAAGCACATCCTCACGGAACGCCGTCTCAAGGACGATCCGGTCACGCTGGAAGAACTGGCGGGCCAATACGGCGTGTCGCGCGAGCGCGTGCGCCAGATCGAAGTGCGGGCCTTCGAAAAGCTGCAGAAGGCCATGCGCGCCGCCGCCGAAGAACGAAACCTCGTCGACGCCTGATCGGTGTCCCCTCCCCGTCGCATAGCGATGGGGAGGGGACCATCTGAAGGATGGTGGAGGGGCCCTACGTCACCGCCGCCACCGTCTGGAAGCGCGCCTCGCGCCACGTCTCGCCATCCAGTATCTCGCCCAGGATTTCGACCGCGTCCCAGACGTCGACGTGGCGGATGTAGAGCGGTGCGAAACCGAACCGGATCACGTCCGGTCGACGGAAGTCGCCGATCACCCCGCGCTCGATCAGGGCCTGCATCACCGCCCACCCCTGCGGATGGGTGAACGAGACCTGCCCGCCCCGCTCCGCTCCGTCGCGCGGACAGGCCAGACCCAGGTCCTTGCCGCTGCATCGCGCCTCGACCCGATTGATGAACAGGTCTCCCAGCGCCGCCGCCTTGGTCCGCGCCACCCCCATGTCCACGCCGTCGAACGCCTCAAGCGCCGTATCCAGGGCGGCGAGGCTCAGGATCGGCGGCGTACCGCACAGCCAGCGGGCGATGCCCTCGGCGGGTTCATAGTCATCGACGAAATCGAATGGTCGCGCGTGCCCCATCCAGCCTGACAGCGGCGTCCGAAGCCGGGCCTGATGCCGCTTCGCCACGAACAGATACGCCGGCGCGCCCGGCCCCCCGTTGAGATATTTGTATCCGCAGCCCGCCGCCAGATCGGCCCTGTCGCGGTTCAGCGCCACGTCCAGCACCCCGGCGCTATGGCTCAGATCCCACAGGCTCAGCGCGCCGGCGGCCTTCACCCGCGCGCTCAAGGCCGCCATATCGCGCACCTCCCCCGATCGGTAGTGAACGTGGCTCAGCAGCGCCACGGCGACCTGGTCGTCCAGCGCCGCCTCGATCCCGCCCGGCTCGACCACCCGCAGGTCGATGTCCGGCCGCAAGGCCGCCAACCCCTGCATCACATACAGGTCGGTCGGGAAGTCGCCGCGCTCGATGACCACCGCCCGCCGCCCGCCCTGCGCCCGGACCGCCGCGGCCCCCAGCTTGAACAGATTGACCGACACCGAGTCAGCAGCGACCACCTCGTCCGCCGCCGCGCCGATCAGCCGGGCGATCCGGCCGCCGACCTTCTGCGGCAGGCCGATCCAGCCGTGCCGGTTCCAGCTGGCGATGAGGTCCGTGCCCCATTGCCCGTCGACGGTGTCGCGCAGCCGCGTCGCGGCCGCCTCGGGCAAGGCGCCAAGCGAATTGCCGTCGAGGTAGATCACGCCGTCTGGCAGGCGGAACCGTTCGCGCATCGCCGCCAGCGGATCGACGCGATCCATCTCGATGCAAATCGCTCGGGTCGTCATGCGGGGCTCCGATTGCCGGATGGCTACCGCTCCTTACAGTGACCATCGGCGGCGGCGAAGCGACGTCTTCTGAAGAGATGTCGGCGAGTTGTCGCGCCAACCGGCCGACTTCAGCCGGCGCGTTTGGCCGGCTCCGGCGCCGCCATGGCCAGCAGCGATCCGATCGGCGCCGCCATCGTGGCCTTGGTCGGGGGGCCTGACGCCAGACTGACTTCCAGCGCCCCGACAGCCATGGCCAGACGCGAATCCGACGCCTTCATGGCGATGGTCTTGAGCGTCGAAGCCTGTTCGCGGATAGCCCGCACGGCCTGCATCGGATCGTCGTCGAACTGGTTCAGGGCCGCGGCGAGGATACGCATCGCCTGATCCTTGGCCTCCGCCATCGCCGCCGCCCCGGTCGACGCCCGATCGCCCTGCCGTTTCGAAGGTCCCGAATATTCGCCCGAATTGAACCGGCGACGGTCGGGGCCGACGTAGCCGACGGCTTCGACCCAGTTGCGCGGCTTAAGGGCCACGTTCTCGACCCGCTTGAGCAGGTCGGCGCTGGTGAAGGGCTTCCTCAGGAACTCGTGCACCCCGGCGTCGCGAGCGCCGATGATCGTCTTCGCCGTCGCATCGGCGGTTATCATGATGATGGGCGCCCGGCGGCAACTCAGGTCCGACCGCCGCAGCTGTCGGGCCAGGCTCTCGCCTTCCAGCCCCGGGCCGGTCCGTTCGATCAGGATGATGCCGGGCTCCAGCGACGCCGCCGTCTGCAACGCCCGGGCCTCGTTCGGCTCCACGGCGATGTCGCGCGCGCCCAATCCCTTCATGATGTCGACCAGCAGCCGCGCCGCATGCGCGTTGGGATCGACGATCAGGGTCCGTTTCACCACCGGCTCCAGCCGATTCAGGATGCGACGATCGATGGCGAACACGGAGAACCTCTTACGATACCCCGTCAGCCCTAGCCCGTGCGGGTTAAGGTCGCGTTGCTCAGCCTTGGAACGGGTCGCGCATCATGATGGTGTCATCCCGCTCGGGGCTGGTGGAAAGCAGGGCCACCGGCGCACCGATCAGCTCCTCGATGCGCCGGACGTATTTGACGGCGTTGGCGTTCAGATCCTTGAAGCTGCGCGCCCCGGCGGTGCTTTCGCTCCAGCCCTCCAGCTCCTCGAACACCGGTTCAGCCCCCGCCTGGGCCTTCAGGCTGGAAGGCAGATAGTCCAGCACCTCGCCGCCAATGCGATAACCGGTGCAGATCTTCAGCGTCTCCAGTCCATCGAGCACATCCAGCTTGGTCAGGGCGATCCCGTCGATGCCGTTGATCGCCACCGACTGGCGCACCAGCACCGCGTCGAACCAGCCGCAGCGCCGTGCGCGCCCGGTGTTGACCCCGACCTCGCGACCCACGGTCGCCAGATGGTGGCCGATGGCGTCGTTCAGCTCGCAGGCGAACGGCCCCTCCCCCACCCTTGTGGTGTAGGCCTTCACGATGCCCAGCACATAGCCGACGCCCTTGGGGCCGATGCCCGAACCCGCCGCCGCCTGGCCCGCCACGGTGTTTGAGCTGGTCACATAGGGATAGGTGCCGTGGTCGACGTCGAGGAAGGCGCCCTGCGCGCCCTCGAACAGAACCCGCTTGCCGCCTCGTTTGGCCTGATCCAGCACCCGCCACGCGGGCTGCACATAGGGCAGGATTTTCGGCGCGATCTCCAGCAGCTGCGCCAGCAACGCTTCCGGATCGATGGGCTCCAGGCCCAGGCCGGCTCTTAGCGGATCATGATGCGCCCGTAGCCGGTCGATCTTGACCCTCAGGTCATCCGAGCTGGCCAAGTCGCAGACCCGGATCGCACGCCGCCCCACCTTGTCCTCATAGGCCGGACCTATGCCGCGGCCCGTGGTGCCGATCCGGGCGCCGGGTGCGTTCGCCGCCGCTTCCCGCGCGACGTCCAGGGCCGGATGGATGGGCAGGATCAGACAGGCGTTGTCGGCGACGATCAACACCTCAGGGCTGATCTTCACGCCTTGCGCCTCGATCTTCTCGATCTCCCCGACCAGATGCCAGGGATCGACCACCACGCCGTTGCCGATGATCGAGGGCTTGCCCTGCACCACGCCGGACGGCAGCAGCGCCAGCTTGTAGACCTTGCCGTCGACCACCAGCGTGTGGCCGGCATTGTGGCCGCCCTGGGACCGCACGACGATGTCTGCGCGGTTCGACAGCCAGTCGACG
>JBBRFV010000165.1:0-5909 GCA_038241335.1 Caulobacterales bacterium
CATGGCCGATCTCGCCAAAATCGTTGAAGACCTGTCGAAACTGACCGTTCTGGAAGCCGCCGAACTGTCCAAGCTGCTGGAAGAAAAGTGGGGCGTCAGCGCCGCTGCTCCGGTCGCCATGGCCGCTGCCGGCGGCGGCGCCGCCGCTCCGGTGGAAGCCGCTGAAGAGCAAACCGAGTTCACCGTTGTCCTGCTGGACGGCGGCGACAAGAAGATCAACGTGATCAAGGAAGTCCGCGGCGTCCGTTCGGACCTCGGCCTCAAGGAAGCCAAGGACCTGGTCGAAGGCGCTCCGCAGAACGTCGTCGAGAACGTCTCCAAGCAGAACGCCGACGAAGTCGCCAAGAAGCTGACCGAAGCCGGCGCCAAGGTGCAGATCAAGTAAGACCAGGCCTCAGGGCTTGAGGACGCTCGCTGCGTCCCGATATCGCGGGCCCGATGGGAAACCATCGGGCCCGTATTCGTTTTGGCATGGCGTGGGGCCGGATCGCCCCCATCTGAACCCTCCCCGAACGAAAGACGTTTCCCATGAACATCCTGATGGTGCTGACCTCCCACGGCCAACTCGGCGATACGGGCAAAAAGACCGGCTTCTGGCTGGAAGAGTTCGCCGCGCCCTACTACGCGCTCAAGGACGCCGGTTCGGACATCGTTGTGGCCTCGCCCAAGGGCGGCCAGCCGCCGTTGGACCCCAAGAGCGATGAGCCTGACGCCCAGAGCGAGGACACCCGACGCTTCAAGGCGGACGACGAGGCGCAAAAGGTGCTGGCCCATACCGTGCGGCTGGACAGCGTCCGTGAGGCGGATTTCGACGCGGTCTTCTATCCCGGCGGCCACGGGCCGCTGTGGGACCTTGCGGAAGACAGGACGTCGATCGACCTGATCGAGTCCTTCGTGAAGGCCGACAAGCCCGTGGCCGCCGTCTGCCACGCGCCCGGCGTATTCAAGTCGGTCAAGGGCGCGGGCGGCGAGCCGTTGGTCAAGGGCCGCAGGGTCGCGGGCTTCACCAACAGCGAGGAGGAGGCCGTCGGCCTGACGAAGATCGTGCCCTTCCTGGTCGAGGACATGCTGAAGGCCAGCGGCGGCGACTATTCCAAGGGCGCGGACTGGTCGTCCTTCGTGGTGACCGACGGGAAGCTGGTCACCGGCCAGAACCCGGCCTCGTCACGCGAGGCGGCCGAGGCCCTGCTGAATCTGCTGAAGGCCTGAGGCCGCGTCGACGGGCGGAAACACCCGCCCGTCGACCCTCTTAGCGCCGCCGGGGCGTCAGGATGTCTCCCAGACGGTCCGGCGTGCCCGCGACCCGCTCGAGCCGCGGGTAGCGCAGGCCGTCGTGGTAGTCGAACGACAGGGTGCGGAACTCGTCGCCGCGCTTGACCACCAGCACCAGCGGCGCGGTTGAGCCCTTCGCCGCCGTCACCGCGGTCCGGAGCCCTTCCGCCGAGGCGGCGCGGTCGTTGACCGCCACCAGCTCCCAGCCTGCGCCTACGCCCTGGTCGTACATCGGTCCGCCCCAGCGCACCCCGCCGATGGCGTTGGTGCGGCCCAGGGTGAAGCCCAGTGAATACTGGAAGTCATTGCCCCAGCCGCCCTGGGCGCGTTTCTCGGCGGGTGTCAGGGCGTCGGTGTAGGCCAGCCGGTAGCCGGCGCGGGCGATGCCGTCGAGCGGGGCGTGGGCGTCGGGACCGACCGCGTCCAGCCGGCTGCGCAGGAAGGTCGTCCAGTCGTAGGCGTAGACGCCGTTGAGGGCCGCGACCACATCCTCGAACGTATAGGGATGGGCTTCCCAGCGGCCGTCCTCGATGCCGAAGAAGGCCTTGGCGAAGTCGTCGAGCGACTTCTTTCCGTCGGTCCGCTCGCGGATCAGGGTGTCGGCGTCGAGCCAGATCAGCAGGCTTTCACGGTAGTAGTCGCCGGTGCCGCGCATCCATGACGGCCAGGGATTGGGCGCGCGATAGCCCAGCAGGTTGCTGTTGGTCGTATCCTGAAGGGCGCGCCATTCGCGGCCCGGCTGGTTGTCGTAGAAGGCGGCGATCTGGGCGATGGTCGCCAGCTGCTCCTCCTTGGTGGCCAGACCCGAGCGGGCGGTCAGCACCTCGCCCCAGTATTCCGTCTGGCCCTCATAGACCCACATCAGACTGTTCTGGGTCGGGACGTTGAAGTTGGGAACGTACTCGTCGGCCGGCCGTCGGAATTTGCCGTTCCAGCTGTGGGTGAACTCATGCGGCAGCAGGGACAAGGTGCCGAAATTCTTGGCGAAGCCGTCGGTGAAGAAGGCCGACGGCGCGGTATTCTCCGACGACCGGTGATGCTCCAGCCCGATGCCGCCCAGCTTGTCGGTCAGGGCCAGCAAAAATTCATATTGGTCGTAATGGCGCGCGCCGTAGAGGTAGTCGGTCTGGTCGATCAGCGACCGGAATTTCGCGATCTGCTCGTCGGTGGCGGCGAGGTCGCCCTCGTGGTCGGCGACCAGGTTCAGGTGCACCGGCGAACGGCCGCCGGGATCCAGGTCGATGCGGCGATAGTGGGCGCCCGCGAACATCGGGCTGTCGGCCAGCATCTCAAGCGAGATCGGTGCGAAGGTCGCGATGTCGCCGTCGCGCCCGGTGGTGGTCAGGGCCGTGCCGTACTGCCAGCCGGTCGGCAGCTTGACCGAGGGGGCGAAGGTGATCCGGCTGTGGCGGTAACCCGCCGGATAGAGCAGCGCCTTCTCCCACTGCAGGTCGACGATGTCCGGCGTCATGGTGACGCGCCAGACGGCGTTGTCGGGCTGGGTCAGCCATTCGAAGGCGACCTCGATCTCGGTCACCCCCTGTGGGATGTCGAGGTGGAAGGCCCAGGCGTCGACGGTGTCGCGCACCCATTCGATCCGATGGCCGCCGCTCGTCACCGTGACGCCCGAAACCAGCTGGATCGGCCCCGTCCCGGCGTGGTTGCCGGGCAGGAATTTCGGATACTGCAGCACCAGATGGCCGGCGCTGACCGGGATAGTCTGGCGCACCCGCACGACCCGGTGGTCGAGGTCGGTCAGGTCGGCCTGCAGCCGGATCACGCCCGGATAGTCGCGATCCTGCGGCGCCGGGATCGGCGGCAGGGCATGCGGCAGGCTGGACGGGGCCGGCAACGGCGTCTGCGCCTGGGAGGTCGGGACCTGGGCCAGGGCGGGGACGGCGGTCGTGGCCAAAAGGAGGGCGATGGCGGCGGTGCGGATCATGGAAGCCTCGCAGAACAAACCCTTCCCCCTTCACGGGGGAAGGTGGCCGGCGGAGCCGGTCGGTGGGGGGTGCTACATCCGTGGGCTGGATGCGCGACGGCGATCGGATTCAGGGTCGTTTTATCCCCCGTCCGTCTGGCTCCGCGAGCCGCCTTCCCCCGCAAGGGGGGAAGGATCGGCATTACCGCCGTCTCGCCGTGAAGATGTCGCCGATCCTGTCCGGCGTTCCGGCGATCCGCTCGAGGTGCGGGTAACGCAGGCCGTCGTGGTAGTCGAAGCGGACGGTGCGGAAGCGCTCGCCCTTCTTGAGCATCAGTTCGATGGGCGTGGTGTTTCCCTTCGACGCCGTGACGGCCTCGGCGAGGACCGTGGCGCTGGCGGCGCGGCCGTTGACCGCGACGATCTCCCAGCCTGAGGTGAGACCGGCCTGGTAAGCCAGACCGCCCCAACGGACCGAGCCCAGCTTGTTGGCGTCGTTGGTGGTGAAGCCGAGGGAATACTGGAAATCGTGGCGCTTCAGTTCGCTGTAGAGGGCCTTCTGATAGGGCGACTCCGTGTCGCTGTAGACGAGGCGGTAGCCGCCGCGTTCCAGACCGTCGAGGGGGGCGTGGGCCTCGGGACCCACGGTGTCGAGGCGCGTGCGCAGGAATGTCGCCCAGTCGCGGGCCTGCACGCTGTTCAACACGCCCGTGACGTCGTCGAAGGTGTAGGGATGCGGATCCCAGCGGCCGTCCTCGACGCCGAAGAAGCCGTGGGCGAAGTCGTCGAGCGACTTGCGGCCGCCGCTCTGCTCGCGGATCCAGGTGTCGGCGTCCAGCCAGATCAGGGCGCCCTCGACATAGTAGTCCTCGCTGCGCTGGTAGGTGCCCCAGGGCTCGGGCGCGCGCTGGGCGATGATCGGGTCGTTGGTGGTGTCCTGCATCGCTCGCCAGGTGCGGCCCGGCATGGTCCCGTAATTGGCCGCCCACATGGCCAGGGAATCGATTGCCTGATCCTTGGTCAGCAGGCCCGAGCGGGCCGCCAGAACCAGACCCCAATACTGGTCCTGGCCCTCGTAGACCCACAGCAGGCTGTTCTGCATGGGCTCGTTGAAATTGGGCGTCAGCTGGTCGGCGGGCCGGCGGAATTTGCCGTCCCAGCTGTGGTCGTACTCGTGGCTGAGCAGGTCACGGTCGGCGACATGGCTGGCCCAGCCGGTGAAGAATTCCGGATCGGCGCTATTCTCGGACGAGCGGTGATGTTCCAGCCCGATGCCGCCGAGATTGTCGGTCAGGGCCAGCAGGAAGTCATAGTGGTTGTAGTGCCGTGCGCCGTGCAGACGGTCGGCCTGTGTGACGAGGTTGCGCAGGACCTGGATCTGTTCGTCGGTGGCGTTGAGGCTCTCGGCCTTGTCGGCGACGATGTTCAGACGGACGGGCGAGCGGCCGCCCGGATCGAGGTCGATCTGGCGATAGTACTGGCCGGCGAAGACCGGGCTGTCGATGAAATGCTCGAGCGTGATCGGGGCGAAGGTCGCGAGGCCGTCGGTGAAGCTCTCGGTGTCCAGGGCCGTGCCGTATTTCCAGCCGGCGGGCAGGCGCAGCGACGGCTTGAAGGTGATCTGGCGCGAATAGTAGCCGGCCGGATAGAGAAGCGTGTTCTCCCACTGGATGTTCAGCATCTCGTCGGTGACCACGATGCGGCCCTGCGGGCTGTCGACCGGGGTCAGCCACTGGAACGACAGGTCGAGGGCGGAGACGCCCGCGGGGACGTCGACCTGGTAGGCGTCGGTGTTGACGGTGTTGCGCACCCACGGCAGGCGCTGACCGTTGGCGGTGATGACCAGGCTGGCGAGATCGTCGACCGCGCCGACGGGGCCGTGATTGCCGGGCAGCCACTGCGGGAACAGCAGGACCATCGGGCCGGCGGCCGTGACCGGAATGCGTTCCTTCACCGAAACGATGCGCCGGTCGATGTCGGTCGCGTCGACATCGACGGTGATCGTGCCGGGATAGGCGACGTCGCGCGGGGTCGGGATGGGCGCGAGGGCCACCGGCAGGGCGGGCGTGCGCACCTGGGCCAGGGCCGGGCCGGACCCGATCAGCAAGACGGCGGCGCACGCCGACAGGACGAGGCGAGAAACGGAACGCGTCATGAAGGACTTCCAGCTGTCGAAGGCCGCGCGGCGACCGTGGGGGAGCGGCAGATCACGCCCGCGAAGCGCGAGCGTCAACCCGGCGAAGGGGCCGCCGGATTAAAACGCTGTCATGTTGCGGGTTCCGGCGGCGAGCTCCGAAGAGGACTTATTTCCAACGGCCGGAGCCAGGCCTTCGGGCCTCGCGATCCAGTCGGGTCAGGTCGGCGCCTTCACTTCCAGCAGTTCGACGGTGAACAGCAGGGTGGAGTTGGGCGGCAGTTCGTCGCCGCCGATCCAGCGCTCGCCGTAGGCCAGGCCGGCGGGGATGACAAATTCGAACTTCTCGCCCTCGTGCATCAGGGCCACGCCCTCGGTCCAGCCCTTGATGACCCGGTTCAGTGGGAACTCGGCCGGCTCGTTGCGGGCGTAGGAGCTGTCGAACTCGCGGCCGTCGATGAAGGTCCCGCGATAGTGGACCTTGACCGTGTCAGTCGACGACGGCTGCCGGCCCTCGGGATGGGCCGCGCCCACGCGGCGGTACTGCAGGCCGGTCGCGGTCGTGGTCCAGCCGCGGCGTTC
>JBBRFV010000166.1:0-5803 GCA_038241335.1 Caulobacterales bacterium
CGGTCTGGCGTCAAAGCTGCACATGGCCGTCGACGGCGCCGAAGACTTTCCGCCCGACAGCCAGATGTGGGGTCGGACCGATACGGCCGACACCGCCGGCTACCACCTGCGCCCGTTCGGCCGGCCGATGATCGAAGCCTATTTCGGCGCGGATCTGGCCTGGGGTCTGGAGGCCGAGGGCGAGGCCGCCTTCTTCGCCTTCGCCGCCGAGGAGCTGGCCGGTCTGCTGGGCTCCAGCTTCCGCAGACGCGTCCGCCCGCTGGCGACCTCGATGTGGGGCGCCGATCCCTGGTCGCGGGGCGCCTATTCCCACGCCCTGCCCGGCCACGCCGGCGGCCGCGCCCGACTCAAGGTCCCGGTCGAGAACCGCATCTTCATCGCGGGGGAAGCCACGGCCGAAGCCTTCTACGGCACGGCCCACGGGGCCTGGCTGGAGGGCGAGCGCGCCGCGCGGCAGGCGCTGGCCGCGCTCGGCCTTGACCCGCCGCCCGACGACGGCGACGAGGACGCATGAAGCCGGTCCGCAAACGCCCGACAGCCCCACCGGCGCGACGCCCCGCCGTCATGACCGGCGCGCCCGTACCGGTCTACGCCTGGCCCCCGGACGAGGATCGGGTCGAGGCTGTCTTCGAGCGGCTGGCGCGGGTCATGCCCGAGCCGAAGACCGAGCTGCGGTTCACCGACCCCTACACCCTGGTCGTCGCCGTCGCCCTGTCGGCCCAGGCCACCGACGTCTCGGTCAACAAGGCCACGGACAAACTCTTCGCCGTGGCCGACACCCCGGCGAAAATGCTGGCCCTCGGCGAGGACGGCCTGGTTCCCTACATCGCCTCCATCGGCCTGTATCGCGGCAAGGCCCGCAACGTGATCGCCCTGAGCCGCATCGTGCTGGAGCAGCACGGGGGCGTCGTGCCGCTCAACCGCGTCGACCTTCAGGCCCTGCCGGGCGTGGGCCGCAAGACCGCCAGCGTGGTGCTGAACGAACTGGGGATCGAGCCGGCCATCGCGGTGGACACCCACGTCTTCCGCGTCTCGCACCGGCTGGGCCTGGCCAACGCCGCGACGCCGGACAAGGTCGAGGACCAGCTGCACCGGATCGTGCCGCCGGACTATCTGCCCAAGGCGCATCACTGGCTGATCCTGCACGGCCGCTACACCTGCACGGCGCGACGGCCGAACTGCCCCGGCTGCGTGGTGGCGGGCCTGTGCCCGGCCCGACCCGACATGATGGCCGCCCGCGACCCTCAGTAGAAGGTGGTGTCGTCCTGCTTGGTCGGCTGCGGCGCCTGACGTGGCGCGGCGCGCGGCGCGACACGCGGCGCGGGCTGGACGGCGCCCATCGGCGCCGGCGTCACGACGGGGGCGTCGTCGACGCCCGGCGCGACCGGCGTCTGACCGGCCGCCGGCGGAATCGGCGGGAGGGTCGGATAGGGCAGGCCGCCGTCAACGGCGGGGGCCCCCGGTTCGGTCGGGCTGGCCGGTTCGTCGGCGGGAGACACGGCTCCCGGGTCCCGCGCGCCCAGATCGTCGCGGATGTGGGCCCAGGACCGGCTGTCGGTGCAGGCGCAGGCCTTGAGGAAACCCTCCCGGTCACGCCAGATCACCAGCGGATAACGGACCTGCAGACCATTGGCCGACAAGGCGTCGGACAGTTTGAGGACGAACTGCCGGCTGGCGTCGACCACCGCCGAGCGCGCCATATTGCCGTCCGAGGCCGGCAGGCCCGCTGCGGTCCAGTTGTTCGACGGGGTCGCCATCCAGCGCTGGTACAGCGACCAGTCGCGCGACAGCCACAGCTCCGCCACTGTGGCCCGTTCGGCCGCCGTGGACTGGACCTGGCCCTCGCGGTCGGGGCGGGCGAATAGAATGTATCGCGCCTCGACGCCCGAGGCCTCGAGTTTGGGAACTTCCTCGCGCTCATAGCCCTGCAGGGCCTGGGAGTCGCGATAGCCGACGATGTACAGCGGCTGGCCGCCGCCGCCGTCCGAGACCCATGACGAGGCGTCGAGCAGCCGCTGGATCTCGGCCTGGTCGCGGGTGATGGTCACCGGCAGGAACCGGGCCCAGAAGTGCTGGTAGGCCCAGAAGCCTCCGATCGCGAGCGCCAGGCCGATGACGGCGGCGAGGGCGGACCAGACGAAAAAGCGACGCATGACGGGGGAGCGCTCCAGCTTCACTGTTCGCGGAGTCTAACGCCTAACATCGAATTGGGTTGTCGCGCACCCCGACGAGGCGAGTGACAACCCTCGTCGTCACCCCATGGTCGGGATGACGAAGCTCGAATCCGCGTGTTCCATCTCGCTGTCGGGCCAGCGGGCGGTGACGGTCTTGACCTTGGTCCAGAATTTCACGCCCTCCATGCCGTGCTGGTTGGTGTCGCCGAAGGCCGAGCGCTTCCAGCCGCCGAAGGTGTGATAGGCGACCGGAACCGGGATGGGGACGTTGATCCCCACCATGCCGACGTTGACGCGGGCGGCGAAGTCGCGGGCCACGCGGCCGTTCTGGGTGAAGATGGCGACGCCGTTGCCGTACTGGTGCTGCGACGGCAGGTGCAGCGCCTCCTCAAAGCTGGCGGCGCGGACGATCTGCAGCACCGGGCCGAAGATCTCCTCCTTGTAGGACTCCATCCCGGGCGTGACGTTGTCGAACAGCGACGGGCCCATGAAATAGCCCTTCTCGTGCCCTTGCAGGCTGAAGTCGCGGCCGTCGACGACCAGTTCGGCCCCTTCCTGCACGCCCTTCTCGATCCAGTCGGCGATCCTCGCCCGATGCTGGGCCGTGACCACCGGGCCGTAGTGGGCGTCCGCGTCGGTCGAGACGCCGACCTTGAGCCGGGGGATTTCGGCGACCATCCGCTCGCGCAGTTCGTCCGCGGTCGCCTTGCCGACCGGAACGACGACCGGCAGGGCCATGCAGCGTTCGCCGGCCGAACCAAAGGCCGCGCCGGACAGGTCCTTGATCACCTGGTCCATGTCGGCGTCGGGCAGGACGATGCCATGGTTCTTGGCCCCGCCCATGGCCTGGACGCGTTTCCCGTGGGCCGCGCCGGTCTGGTAGACATAGGAGGCGATGTCGGACGAGCCGACGAAGCTGACGGCGTGGATCTGCGGATGGGTCAGGATGGCGTCCACCGCCGTCTTGTCGCCGTGCACGACGTTGAGCACGCCGGCGGGGGCGCCCGCCTCCATCATCAGTTCGCCCAGGCGCACCGGCAGGGACGGATCACGCTCCGACGGCTTGAGGATGAAGGTGTTGCCGACGGCGATGGCCACGCCGAACATCCACATCGGGATCATGGCCGGGAAGTTGAACGGGGTGATGCCCGCGACCACGCCCAGCGGCTGGCGCATCGAATAGACGTCGATGCCGGGACCCGCGCCCCAGGTGTATTCACCCTTGAGCGCATGCGGGATGCCGCAGGCGAATTCGATCACGTCGAGGCCGCGCGCCACGTCGCCGCGGGCGTCGGCGATGACCTTGCCGTGCTCCGACGACAGCATCTCGGCCAGCTCGTCCATATTGGCCTCGACCAGCCGCTTGAACTCGAACATCACCCGCGCCCGGCGCTGGGGATTGGTCGAGGACCAGCCGTCGAACGCGCCCTGGGCCGCCTGGACCGCGCGATCCATCTCGGCGACCGAGGCCAGTTGCACCCGGGCCTGGACCTCGCCGGTGTTCGGATTGAACACATCGGAGAAACGCCCCGATGCGCCAGTGAACGACGCTCCGCCGATGAAGTGGTTGATCTCGCGCATGGGCGTTCCCTGAAATCGACTGTTCTTGGATCGAAGGCGTCTTACGCGCTTGAAGGCGCGCTCGCTAGACCCCGACGCGGGGCCGATCAGCGCACGAATGGTTCAACCCAGAAACCGGTCCATGGCGGCGGCGAAACGGGTCGGCTGGTCGATCATCACCATGTGTTCGGCCCCCTCGATCCGCTCGAAGGCCGCCGGATGGCGCAGGCGGGCGAAGGCCTCGCGGAACAGGGCGTCGGCCCGCGCCCGGGGCGAGCGCTCGTCGGCGCTCCAGCCGTAGACGACCGTCACCGGGGCGGCGATGTCGGCCAGGCGCGGCCTC
The DNA here is from genome assembly GCA_038241335.1 of Caulobacterales bacterium. GTDB lineage: Bacteria > Pseudomonadota > Alphaproteobacteria > Caulobacterales > Caulobacteraceae > Brevundimonas. Next base: position 4,078 of record JBBRFV010000166.1, read on the forward strand.
AGATCCAGGGTCATCACCTCGTAGAGGGCCTGGGCCAGCACCCGCCGGTCGCCGCCCTGCCAGCCCAGCCGTCCGAACAGGGCGTCCGCCGCCCCGCCGAGGTCCAGGCCCATGTCGCGACCGCGCACCTGCAGGGCCTGGTCGCCCAGGAACTGCAGCGCCTGATAGGCGACCCGGGCGATCGGCTCGACATCGCCGACCGTGGCCGCCGGGCTGATCAGGGCCGGAAAGAAGGGCGAGGCGTCGACGGTCATCACCCGGTCAACGCCGGCGCCCGCGTCGACGGCGACCCTGAGCGCGATCTGGCCGCCCATCGAGTGCCCCACCACGGCCGGGTGCGACAGCCGCTCCTCGCGAATATAGCGGCGCACCTCGGCGGCCACCGCCGAGCCGATCGCTCCCTCGCCGTTGGCGTCGGCCGCGAGGTCGCCGAAACCCCGGATCGACACAAGGTGCAGGCGCCGGCGACCTGCCAGACGATCGGCGGTCCGCCGCCAGACGTCGGGCGTCGAGGCCAGACCCGGCAACAGCAGGACGTCCGGGCCCGACCCGCGCACCGCCACGGCGATCCGGCGCGACCGGAACCCCGTCGCCTGCGCCAGGGCGGGAGAGGCGACGCCGGCCGCCAGCCCCGTCAGCGTCGCCCTGCGGCTGATCCCGGTCGTATCTTGATGGTTCTGCATGCGGGGTTCAGGTTGGCGTCCAAATCCGCCGAAAATCCGACGCTGGAGCCCGCGATGTCAGACGAGATCGTCTTCTACACCAACCCCATGTCCCGCGGCCGCATCGTGCGCTGGATGCTGGAGGAGGTCGGCGCCCCCTACCGCCCCGTGGTGCTGGACTACGCCGCCTCGATGAAGGCGCCCGCGTATCTGGCGATCAATCCGATGGGCAAGGTCCCGGCCGTGACCTGGAAGGGCGTCACCGTCACCGAATGCGCCGCGATCTGCGCCTGGCTGGCCGACGCCTTCCCCGCCGCCGGCCTCGCGCCGGCGTTCGACGACCCGATGCGGGGAACCTACCTGCGCTGGCTCTTCTTCGCCGCCGGACCGGTCGAGGCCGCGGTCACCGCCAAATCCTTGAACCTGCTGCCGCCGCCCGAGAAGGCCGCCATGGTCGGCTACGGCGGTTTCGACCAGACCATGGACGCCCTCGAGACGGCCGTGTCGGGCGACGGCTGGATCTGCGGCGATCGCTTCACCGCCGCCGACGTCTATCTGGGCAGCCAGATCATGTTCGGGATGCGCTTCCAGTCCATCCCGGACCGCCCGGCCTTCGCCGCCTACGCCGCCCGGCTGATGGGCCGTCCGGCCCTGGCCCGCGCCAACACCGCCGACGACGCCCTGATCGCGGCCGCCCAGGCGAAGGGCTGACCGGCCCCGGGATCGCGCCGCAAGCGGGTCATCCCGAGTGGTTGACATATTTTGATAATTAGCTAATTATCAATTTATGCCTCGACACGGGGCCCGAAGGACCCCGATCATGACCCTCCGCGACCATCTGAGACACGCGGCCGCCCTCGCCGCGTCCGCCCTATGCCTGCTAGCCGCCGCGCCCGGCCCCGCTCCGGTCGAAGCGGTCGCGGCCCCGCTCACCCCGGCCCCCGTCGCCGGGGGCCCCGCCCTGTGGATCGTTCGCGACGCGGACTCCACGGTCTATCTGTTCGGAACCATGCATCTGCTGAGCCCGGCGACCGTCTGGCTTTCGCCCCGGGTCGACGCCGCCT
>JBBRFV010000167.1:0-5796 GCA_038241335.1 Caulobacterales bacterium
ATCAGCCTGCGGCCTTGGTCCGCTGAAGCTCGGCCAGAGCGCCCGCCAGCACGTCGCCCCGGTCCAGATTGATGGCCGCCGCCCGCTCGGGCATTTCGATCAGCCGGGACCACAGCTCGGCCCAGCGCGCGCCCGAAGCCCCCTCTTCCAGCGCCCTGACCTTCACCGCCGCGCCGAGCCGGTCCATCAGGGTCTCGAACCGCGCCTGACCCTCGGCCCCGCGGAACCCGTCCGCGACCGCCATGGCCTCGGCGCGATCGACCGACGGCGCGGCGACCCAAGCCTGGGCCAGCTGATCCGCTTCCAGCGTCGCGCCCGACGCCAACGCCAGTGCCTGTCCCGGTGATCCCCCCGCCATGCCGGCTATGCGCGACGCCTCGGCTGAAGACACGCCGGTCTGGTTCCGAACCAATTCCTCCAGCGCATGCAGCGGCCAGACAGGGAAGGCCAGGCGCCGGCAGCGCGACCGGATGGTGGCCAGCAGCCGTCCCGGCGCATGGGTCACCAGCAACAGCACACCGCGCTCAGGCGGTTCCTCCAGCACCTTCAACAAGGCGTTGGCGGCATTGAGATTCAGGTCATCAGCGGCGTCGATGATCGCGACCCGATATCGCGCCTGGGACGGACTCTTGGAGAAGAATTCCGGCAGGTCGCGGGCCTGATCGACCGAGATCGATTTCCTGGTCTTGCCGCCCTCGACCATCCGCTCCAGCACCAGCAGGTCGGGATGGGACTGGGCCGAGATCAGCCGCGCCACGGGATCGTCGGGCCGGGTTCCCAGCAGGCCGCGCGACGGATCGGGCGCGGCCCCCATCAGCCGACGGGCGGCGCGGTAGGCGAAGGTCGCCTTGCCCCCGCCCTCGACCCCGCACAGCAGCCAGGCGTGGTGCAGCCGCCCCTTGTCGAAAGCATCGATGAAGGCCGCTTCCGCCGCGGCGTCCGGGACCAGGTCGAAACGGTCGCGAGGATGGTCGCTCACGGCAGCCGCGCCTCCACCGCCGCCCTGACCCGTTCGGCGACCACGTCCTCGGATCCGACCGCGTCGATGATTACGCAGCGCTCGGGATGGTCGCGGCCGATCTGCAGGAATTTGGCGCGCAGCCGTTCGTGGAAGGCCACGCCCTTGGACTCGAACCGGGTCTCGAACAGGCCGCGGCCGAAGGCGCGCTCCAGCCCCACTTCGACCGGCAGGTCGAAGATCAGCGTCAGTTCGGGCTGGGTCGCGCCGACGATGACGGCGTCCAGAGTTTCGATGAAATCGGCCGGAGCCCCGCCGCCGGCGCCCTGATAAGCCCTGCTGGAATCGGCGAAGCGGTCGCAGACCACCCAGCGACCCGCATCCAGGGCGGGACGGATGGTGCGCTCCAGATGGTCCGAGCGCGCCGCATACATCAGCAGGGTCTCCGTGACCGGAGACCAGCGCTCGACCTCGCCGTTCAGGACCAGATTGCGGATGCCCTCGGCGCCGGGGGATCCGCCGGGCTCCCGGGTCTGGGCCACGTCATGGCCGAGGTCGCGCAGCCATTCCACCAGACGCGCGACCTGGGTGGATTTGCCGGCGCCCTCGCCGCCTTCGAACGTGATGAATCGGCCCTTGGTCACCGGCGCACAATGGCGGCGCCGGTCCCGTTGGCAAGTCTTACCCGCCCGATATCAACAGGGCGTCGGCATAGCCGCGCGCGATCACGGCTTGGCGGGCGCGTTCCGCCGCGTCGGCGTCGTTCCACGGGCCCACCAGCACGCGGAACAGGGGCTGGCCGCCGCCACCCTCGGACACGGTGGCGCGGTCGCCCAGGCGGCGCGCCGTATGGGCGGCGACCCGGCGATCGGTGAAGGCTCCAGCCTGGATCCAGTATGCTGAACCTTGATCGACGACGCGCGGCGGCACGGTATCCGCACGAGGCGGCGCGACCGCGGCCTGTTGCACCGCCTGACCGCCGCCGCCGAGCCGGGGAGCCGGACCGAGATAGCGGACCCGGACCTCGCCGATCCCGCGCGACAGCAGCCCCAGTTCCTCGGCCGAGCCACGAGAAAGATCGAGAATGCGGTCGTCGACGAAAGGGCCGCGATCATTGACCCTGACCACGATCCGGCGGCCGTTGGCGAGGTTGGTCACCTCGACCAGACAGGGCAGCGGCAAGGTCTTGTGGGCTGCGGTCAGCGCATGCATGTCGAACCGTTCGCCGTCGGCCGTCGGCCGCCCGTTGAAGGCGTCGCCGTACCATGATGCCGTTCCGGTCTGGTCGTATCCGGGCTGTTCGGCCGGCCGGTACCAGCGGCCGCGCACCTGATAGGGCCGCATAGGTCCGGAGGCGAAAGACGCCGGATCGCGGACGACCGGAGCCAGGCTTCGCCCACCCGGCGCGCCAGCGCAGGCGGCCAGCAGCGCCAACAGGCCGATGGCCCCGATGAGTCTCAGAAATCGCCCGCCCATGACCGTCCGTCCGTCGTGATCCGGCGAAGCATGCCAGCAGAGCATTTCCGCTTTGGTTAACGGCGCTTCAGTCTGCTATGGCCCCCTGCCCGCTCGATACGGCATGGACAGGTGGCCGAGTGGTTTAAGGCAGCGGTCTTGAAAACCGCCGTGGGTGAAAGCCCACCGTGGGTTCGAATCCCACCCTGTCCGCCACGCACCCCCGGAACAGTTCTCTGACCTGTCCCCGACCCCGCAAGGGCCCGGAACCTGGGGGTTATTCGCCACTAAATTCCCGTACTCGCCGCCGTTTCAGAGCCTTCGGACCAGGGCTTCGGCCGCTGTTCGGGCCCCGGTCTCTGCGCGAACCGCATCCGACGGAGTTTCCCTGTTACTGGCCGGAACAGGGAATTCGGATGTTTTTCGAAAGCTCGATCTTGCGGCTTGGAAACCGTCTTTGCCCGCAAACTCAATCAGCGCGGCCGTTCGACGCCTGTGCGACTGCCATGGCGGGATAATTCAATAGGGAATGATATTCCTGGCCTGATCTGAAACTCCAACGTCCTTGGGATCATTACGCCGGCCTCGAAGATGTTCGTCGCGTTCTACGCCGCGCAGCGCTTGCAGGCGGTGTGGTCGGCCTGGCGGGTCGGCAAAAAGGCGAGAGCTGGCTGCCAGCGGCGTCCTCATCGCCTTGGCCGTCCTGTTCGCCATACCCGCCGCCGCCTGAGTTCGCCCGCCCTAGCCTGATGCAATGGCCAGGAAGGAGGCATAGGCCTCGGCCAGATCGACCTTGTCGGTTTCGTTGACGAACTGGACCTGGCCCTGCTCGTCGGCGATCCGGGCCTGTCGCCTGAGCACAGCCAACCGCTCCTGGTTGGTCTCGACCTCGGCGACCGCGGTCAGGACGACCATCAGATGGGTCATGACAGACGGCGAAGTCCCGGCGTTCTGACGGATCATGTCGAACATTACTCCCGCGACATCGGCATAACTCAACGGCGGGACGCGCAGTCGAACCACGCCGTCCTCGGCATGGACCCCGCTATGCAGATGCCGGGGACCCAGCCAGGCCAAGGCGGCGCCCAGGCGATTGAGCACACTGATGGCGGTTCTCGGATCGTTGATGCCAGGCGACAGCGCCCGCACCGCTACCTCGACCAGTTGGGCGATCGGGAATGTGAAATCTGCTGGCGATCCGCCTTGTCGGCTCAGGGCGATCCGGCCCCAGACCGCCTCCTCGGCGTTGTCGACGGGCCTGGACAGCAAGGCAATCGGCGCAAACGGGTAGACGAACTCTCCCGGGCGTTTCAGCAGCCGCAGAACGCAGTCATGCTCGCAGGCCCAGCCGACCAGGGCGCTGGTGTCCAGTTGCTGCAGATATCCGGAGTGCGGCAGGCAGACCGTCGTCGCCTGCTCCCAATCCACATCGTCGTCGAATAGCGGGCACGGATCGTCGAGCGTCAGCCGCTCCATATCCTTGACCACATCGTCGTGGACAAGATCGATGACCGTATCGACGTTGATGCGGTTTGCCACGTGGTGGATGAAATAGATCAGCAGCCCGACGCAGATGCCGGCCAGCAGCAGCCCGATGGTGACGCCCAAGGAGGGAACGAAGGCGCTGTCCTCCCCGCCCCGAACCGAGCGTAGGACGATCAGGGAATAGCCGAAGGTTCCAAGGAGGACGCCGAGAGTTAGCTGGTTGCCCCGGTCACGCATGAAGTTGCGGAGGAGCCGAGGCCCCATCTGACTGGACGCCAGCGTCAGGGCCGCGATGGTGATCGAGAACAGGGTGCCCGCAACCCCGATGGTCGAGGAGGCTATGGCCCCAAGCAGTGTCCGGGCGCCGGTTTCGCCGCCACCATAAACCCAGGTTGAAGGGATCCAGTCAGGGAGTTGGCCCAGCAACTGGACGTCCACAGCGAGAACGGCCAATCCGCCCATCGCGAGCACGATGAGAGCAGGCTGAACCCAGAAGGCATTGGTCACGCCCTCGAAGAACCGGAGTAGACGGGCCCGCATCCTGGCGGTCCTAGCCTTCGACCGGATCGGTCGAAGGCTTCAGCAGATCGGCCGCCGCGTCGTTGATGGCGGGCGTCGCAGACGGCTGCGCCGCTTCCGGCCTTGGCGCAGGTCGTTCCGGCGCCAGATCCCCGCCCAGACCAAAGGCCTTCAGGCCTGCATCCCCCTCGCGTCCCAGTATGCTGCGAATGCGCAAGTCGGTCTGGGGGAAGGGGATCTCGATGCCGGCCGCATCCAGCGCGTCGGCAATGGCCCAGGTATAGGCGGCGTGCATGGCGGCCGGACGTTTGACCGCCTCCTGCGTCGGCCAGACCAGCAGTTCGAAGTTCAGACTGCTGTCGCCGAAACCGACCAGCCAGACCTGGCTCTTGCGAAGCTCCGTTTCGGGCAGGGTGAAGGGCGACGCCTTCGCCGCCGACAGGATGGCCTCGCGCACCTCGCCGCGATCCGCACCGTAGGCGACCGAGAAGGGGATGTGGATGCGCCGTGTATCGCCTTTCAGCGTCCAATTTGTCACCGGCCCCTCGATCAGGTGCGAGTTCGGGATGATGACATTCACGTTGTCATTGGTGCGGATGCGGGTGGCGCGGGGTCCGATCTCCGCGATGGCGCCGCGCGTGCCATCTTCCAGTTCGACATAGTCCCCGACCGAGACCATCCGGTCGAAGATCAGGAAGATGCCGGAGACGAACTCCTTGACCACCCCCTGAAGGCCCAGCCCGACACCGATACCGATGGCGCCCGCGAAGACGGCCAGCGACGACAGATTCAGGCCGGCGGCGGACAGCGCCATGATCGCGCCGATGACAATGATGGCGTAGCCGGCCAGTTTCTCGAGCAGGTAAAGGGCCTGGGCGCTGCGTTGGGCCTTCAGCCGCACCCGCCGGATTCCGCGTGTCAGAAGCCACGAGATCAGCATGGCGATCCCCAGGATCACCGCAGCCGACACCAATCCCCCGAGCGTCAGGGATGTGCCGCCGATATTGAGTATTCTGGTTTCGTCGAAATGAGCCAGGTCGGTCGGGGCGGCTTCTTTCATCATCTCGTCGCCCCTAGTTCAGCCAGCCCACTGACCCATTCTGCAGTATTTCTCGATCGCGGCCCGACGCCTATATCCCGCGGATTCTACGTGCAGTGTTTGAATACCGCGGCATTGCCGAGGTTCCTGCTTAAGCTCCCGGCTTTCGCCACCACGCCGAAGCGGCTTACGCGCTCTTGGCCGTCCATCGTTTGACCAGGGCGCCGATCGTGCCGCCCTGTGCGACAGTGGAGAACAGCACCACCACATAGGTTGCGGCGACCAGCAGGTCCTTCATCGGCCCGCCCGGCAAGGACAGGGCCAAGGCGATGGAGATGCC
>JBBRFV010000168.1:0-5794 GCA_038241335.1 Caulobacterales bacterium
GGTGCGCGCGTGATCGCCCAGGCCTTCGACGCCACCCGCCAGTTCGCCACAGAGATCGGGCTTGAAGCCGCTCGCGACGAGGCCGAATCGCGCGACAGCGGCAAGACCCGCTTCCTCGCCAACATGTCCCATGAGTTGCGCACGCCGCTGAACGCCGTGCTCGGCTTCTCCGACATCATGCGCCAGCGGCTGTTCGGCCCCATGCCCGAACGCTATGCCGAATACGCCGACAACATCCACGAGGCCGGCGGCCACCTGCTGGACCTGATCAACGACGTGCTGGATGTGTCCAAGATCGAGGCCGAACGCTACGCCCTGACCATGGAGACCTTCGACGCCCGCGAGACCGTCTCGGCGGCCATCGCCCTCGTCCGCGTCAGCGCCGACGACAAGGGCGTGTCGGTCACGGGGGTCCTGCCCGGCGAGGCGGTCGAGGTTTCGGCCGACCGCCGCGCCCTGAAGCAGATCGCCCTCAACCTGCTCTCCAACGCCGTGAAATTCACCCCGTCCGGCGGCGCCGTCACCGTGATGCTGGAGGCCGTCGGCCCCTATCTGGAGCTGATCGTCGCCGACACCGGGGTGGGCATCGCGCCCGAGGACGTGCGTCGTCTCGGCAAGCCGTTCGAACAGGCCGGCGCCCTGGAGCAGCGACAGCAGGGCACGGGCCTGGGCTTGTCTCTGGTGCGCGCCTTCGCCGAACTGCATGGCGGCCGCATGAGCATCGACAGCACCTTGGGCGAAGGTACGGCGGTCACCATCCGCATGCCCGTCGCCGTGGTCCAGGCGGTGCGCGAACCGGTGCCCGAGGGCGGCGCTGAGATCATCCGCATGCCGCGCTCGAACGGGGCCGGCTGAACTAGAGCATCCCCATCGCGAGGAAGGCCTTGCCCGCGGCGAAGTCGCCGGCGGTGAAGTGGGCGGCGGTCATGCTGCCGTCGCGGAAGTGGAACTCGACGTCGAAACGCTCGCGAGGATCGAGGCGGGCGATGGCGGCGGCGGTCCCGGGCGAGAAGCGCCAGGCTTCCCCCGCCTGGCTGCCTTCGGCCAGCAGGCCGCGATCGGCCGGGGCGAAGTCGGCGGCCCACAGGCTCTGGCGGGCGCTCTCCGGCGGCAGGGCCGATCCGGACAGCCACGCGCGCGGCAGCTTCGACGGATCGCGCAGCACCACCCGCGCCGCGATGGGACGGGGTCTGCCGACAAACGACACCACCGCCGTCAGGTCGCTCGAGGGGACCGGGCCCTCGCCTGCGTAGCCGAAGGTCACCGGAGAGGCGCCCGTCACCGACGCCTGCATCAGCCGCCAGGTCGGGGCGGCGTAGCCGATCCGGTTCGCGGCCCAGCCGTCGAACGCCATGCGCGTCGTCCGGGACCAGCCGGCGAAGGCGTCCTGGACCCGGCGCTGCACCAGGGTCAGTTGCGGGTCGGCGCAGGAGACTGCGGCGGCGCGGGCCTGGGCCCGGCCGGCGGTGGCGGCCAGATCGGGTTCTCCCGTGCCGGCCCGCAGCGCGGCTCCCCGCGCCTGCCAGGCGGCGGCGGTCAGGGCGGCGTTCACCTGGGGCTGGAACAGGTCGCAACGGGCGTCGGCCGCCAGCATGAAGCTGCGGTCGTAGAAGACGCCGGACGCGTCCGCAGCAGCGACGCCCGGAACGGCCAGCAGGGCCGCCGCGAGCAGCACGGCCTTCTGGATGGGGGCTTTCTGCCGTATCGTCATGTCCCGAACCCTACGCCTCATGCGTTCCGGTCCGGTTTCCGAGCAGGGTTATCAAAGTGCTTCTGTCGAGCGACCTCTGGGTCTCCGCCCTGATCCGCCGCGCCGAGCTGGGCGGGGCCTTCGCCACGGTCGCGCGCAAGGGCGACGCCCGCGCCGGGACCGTCATCGTCAAGGTGTTCGACACCGCCACGCGCAAGGCCCGACTCTATAGTGAAGCCTTCGGTCCCGACGGAGAGCGTCTGTGGATGCAGCCGGTGGAGAGCGACATGGAGAGCGAACTCGACGCCTACCTCCAACGCCAGGCCGGCTACGACCCCGACCTGTGGGTGGTCGAGATCGAGGATCGCGAGGGCCGGCATTTCATCACAGAGAAGGTCGCCCCGCCGACGTCGTCAGCGACGGGTTAACGACGCCCCCGCCGGTGCGAAATGCTTAACCGCGTTCGGGAACGGAACCGCAAGCCGGCGGCCCTATGGTCACCTGTAACGGGCCGATATGAGCCCGACGTGATGGTGGGTGTTGTCGATGCTCTTTCTTCTCAACGACGTCGTGTTCGATCTGGACGAGGCCTCTCCGGTCACGCCCGCCGACGCGCGCCGGTTCGAGACGCTGGGGCTGGACTATGTGCTGGAGCTGGGCTGCGAGCTGTTCTCGGAAGACCCGCTGATGCACCTCAATGACCCGCAGCGCGCCCGGCGACTGGCCTGGTTGATCCACGACCGCTCGTCGGACGTGAACGCCGCCCTGTTCGCCGCGCCCGAGGCCGGCTGCGACCCCGATCTGGTCGAGCCGCGCTTCTGCGCCCTGCCCGAAACCGTGCTGCGCCAGTTGAAGCGTCGCGAGGCCAAGGGCCAGCTGGACGCCGTCGCTGCCGACCGTGCAGTCTGGAACCGTCTGGCCGCCTGAGTCAGGTCTGCGCCGCCCTCGCCATCGGCTCGGCGAAGCGGGCGGCGACAGACAGCCCCGCCCCCGCGATCAGCGCCGCCGCCGCCGCGACCAGCACCACGCGCACGAAACCGCGCTCCGGCGACAGCGGTCGCAGCAGGATCAGGATCAGCAGGCCGATCGCCGCGAGAACGCCGGGAAGGTCCATGCCGATGCCGAGGAAGACCGGGTGGGCCATGCCGGCCAGCCAGCCCGCGCCGACCACGCCGACCACCGCGACCGGGACCAGCGACTTGGGACCCAAAAGCGCGGGATCGAGGATCGCGACCAACGCCGCGACCGCCGCCGCCAGCACGGCGGGCCAGATCAACAGGAAGGCCGCCTCGGGCGCGACCGCCTGGGCCGCAACACCCAGGACCAGCACCAGGGCGACCAACCCCAGCCAGCCGCCCCAGACCGTCCTGGCCGCCAGACCGGGCGCCAGGGAAAGGCCCACCGCCAGCACCCCCGCGCCGATCACCACCGGATTGATCCCTCCGAGGGCGAGCGCCAGCAGCCCCACCACAGCGATGCCGCCCGCCAGCCAGCGCCGGTCCGGTCGCGCCCGGCCGCCGATCAGCAGCAGGCCCGCGGCCAGCACGGCCAGCGCCGCCCCGGCCTCCATCCACGGCAGCCGCGCCAGCAGGACGTAATAGCCGCCAGACGACGGAGCCATCGGCCCGGCCATCACCCGCATCGCCTGGGTCAGCACCACGGCGGTCGTCAGGAACCACAGGCCGTCGATCATGCCGCGACCGACGTCGATCGCGTCCAGCCCGGCCTTGCGCCAGGCGGTCCACCCGGCGAAGCCCGCCAGAACGGCGGCCAGCGCCAGCAACAGCCAGCCGACTGGGGGCGCGTGGCGGATCACCACCCGGCCGAACACATCCGCATAGACCGTGTTGGCCGTGGCCTTGGGCAGGCCCGGCGCCCGCAGCAGGGCGTCGCTCATCTCCAGCGCCTGCGAGCCGATGTGCTGCAGGCTGCCCTGGTCCAGCGCCGCCGGCGTGGACGAGGGGCTGTGGTACTGGGCCGGGCGACCGATAAAGGCCAGGTTGATCCCCTGCGCCCCGCGCTCCCGGGACACGGTGAAGTCCGTCCCGTTGGGCATCAGGCCATAGACGAACACGGCCAGGGAGTTGGAGGTGACCCCGCCCGTCGCCCTCACCCCGGCGCGGCTGAACAGGGCGATGGTCGAGGCGTTTCCGTCGCCGGTCTCGAACATCATGGCCCGACCGCCCCCGCCCCGCGCCTCCAGATTGATCACCGCGCCGATGTGGTCGCGCAACGGGTGGCCGCCCCAGAAATTGTGCGCCCCGTCCAGGTTCAGCTCCTCGGCGTCGGTGAACAGCACCACGAGGGTCCGCGCCCGCCGACCCCGCGCCTCCAGCGCCCGGACAGCCTCCAGAACCGCCGCCACACCAGTGGTGTCGTCCGCCGCTCCAGGCGATTTCCGCACCGTGTCGTAGTGGGCCATCAGGGCCACCGCCGGCAGGGCCGGATCGGACCCGGGAAGGACGCCGATCAGATTGGCGGCGCTAAAATTTGCGGCCGGCGCATCCCCGCCCATGACGCCCAGTCGCGCGATGGCGGCCCGCGACATCGGCGCCGTCTGGATCGAGGTCTGCAGACCCAGAGCCGTCATCCGCTGCAACAGCAGGGCCTGAACGCGCGCATGGTCGGGCGAACCGACCGGGTGCGGCCGTCGGGCGATCTCGCGCACATCGGCCATGGCCCGACCGGCGGAGAAGGCGGTGGCGGGCGCGGTGGCGGCTGCGGGAGCCGGTGATTGCAGGCTAAGGACCGCGATCAGCAAGGCGAGCCCAAGCACGCCGGTCAGCCAGATGAGACGCATGACGATCCTCCCCGATCAGGGATCAGGCTAGTCCGGGCGAGGCCGGGCGGAAAGGGGGATCAGGCGGCCCGGCTGAGCGTCGAGAGGGCCTTCACATACAGGCCCTTGCGGGCCGCGACCGGCCGGAACGCCACGCTGTCGCCCTCCAGCTGTTCGTCGGGACCGAGGAACAGGCAGCCGTCGTCGACCAGCCGGCGCTCGAGATTCTCCAGCACCTGTCCGCGCCGGGCCGGGTCCATGTCCGCCAGCACATGGCGGCAGAAGATGACGTCGAACCGGTGGTCGTCGGCCGGGGCGTCCAGCAGGTTGGCCGGCGCGAAATGCACGGCGTCGCGCAGCTCGGGGCGGGCGGCCCAGTTGTCTTCCTGCTGCTCGAACCAGCGCAGCATGGTCGCGGCCTTCAGTCCGCGCTGGATTTCGAAACCGGTGTAGAGGCCGCTGCGGGCCTTCTCCAGGGCGCGCTGCGACAGGTCCGTGGCGACAATCTCGACGGCGACGCCGGCATCCAGCCCGGCCATGGCCAGCGACCAGGCCTCCTGGCCGGTGGAGCAACCGGCGGACCAGACCTTCACCGGCGCCCCGCCGCGCGCCTTGGAAAGCGCCGGAAGCAACTCGCTGGCGAAGGTGTCGAAGGTGGCGCGGTCGCGCTGGAACCAGGTCTCGGGATTGAGCAAAACCTCGATCACCGCCCAGCCGAGCGCCGCCACGGGCCTGGCCCACAGCGAGGCCAGCAAGGCATCGACGGTGTCGAACCCCTCGCGCCGCGCCACAGGCCCCAGCCGATGCTCGGCCAGTTTCATCCGGTCGCGCGTCAGCCGGAAGCCCGCGCGAGAGGCCATCAGCGTTTGCAGACGATCGAAATCCTCCGGCGACATGGGTTCAGACGGCCCCCACCCCGGCGAATTTGGATTGCAGGATCTCGCCGTCGAACGGCTTCATCACATAATCGTCGGCTCCTGCGGACAGGGCCTCAGCGATCCGTTCGGCGCGGGTCTCGATGGTGCAGAACAGGACCTTGGGAGCCGTTCCGCCCGGCAGGGCGCGCAGGCGGCGCAGGAAGGTCAGCCCGTCCATGACCGGCATGGACCAGTCCAGCAGGATGATTTCGGGCATCAGCCCGACGCAGAAGGACAGGGCCTCGGAGCCGTCCGCCGCCTCGTCGACCTCGAAGCCGAGGCCCTCGACGATGCGCCGCGCGACCTTGCGGATGATCCGGCTGTCGTCGACGATCAGACAGGTGCGTGGGGTCAAACTCAGAATCCCGAAAGCGAACGGACACACAACGTCCGCGTGTTTGCATGCCC
>JBBRFV010000169.1:0-5758 GCA_038241335.1 Caulobacterales bacterium
GGGGACCGCTCACGGACCAGGTCCAGGGGAAATGGATACGTGCGCAATTCACGTAAACCCCTGTAATTGTTAAACCCAGCCGGCGTTAGCAGCGCATAGAGTCAGACCACGGGGTCCGCCGGAAGCCGCGATGTAGGGTCATGGACCTGTCATGTAAAGCGGTTTTTTCTAGGCGGGCCTTGAGTTTGCGGGGATTCGTCCGACGACGGATCGATGGGGCGGGCTCCGGGCGACGGCGGAAAGAACCCCGCCGGGGGCCGCCGGGCGAGGCTTCGGGTTTCTATGGACGAAATCCTCGCGTCCGTGCCATTAAGACTTGCCGGAAAGCCCCGTTCGGGTCATCCCGCGAACCCCGTAAACCGCTGACAGCGTGTCCATGACCTCATCAGCCGCCGCCGTCGCATCCGTCCGCGACGTGTCCAAGACCTTCGGCGCCCGAAAGGCCCTGAACGGCGTCACCGTCGAGGTCGCCGCCGGCGAGATGGTGGCCCTGATCGGGCCGTCCGGGTCGGGCAAGTCGACCCTGCTGCGCTCCATCACCGGCCTGCAGTCAATCGACTCCGGCAAGGGCACGATCACCGTCTTCGGCGAGGTGGTCCAGAAGAACGGCCGCGTCACCGGCCATGTGCGCGCCGCACGCCGCAAGCTGGGCATGATCTTCCAGCAGTTCAATCTCGTCGGCCGCCTGTCCCTGTTCTCCAACGTCATGCTCGGCGCGCTCGGTCGCCTGCCCGGCTGGCGCGGCGTCTGGGGCATGTGGCCCGCCGCCGACAAGCATCTGGCCATGTCAGCCCTGCATCGCGTCGGCGTATCCGACTACGCCGCCCAGCGCGCCAACACCCTGTCGGGCGGCCAGCAGCAGCGCGGCGCCATCGCCCGCGCCATCGTCCAGGGCGCCCAGGCCATCCTCGCCGACGAGCCGGTCGCCTCTCTGGACCCGGTCGCCGCACGCAAGGTCATGGAAATTCTTGTCGAGCTGAACAAGCGCGACGGCATGGGCGTCATCGTCACCCTGCACCAGGTCGACTACGCCATCCGCTACTGCGAGCGCGTCATCGCCCTGCAGGCGGGCAAGATCGTCTACGACGGCCCGTCCACCGGGCTGGACACCAAGCGTCTGATCGACATCTACGGTCCCGAATTCGAGGACGCGTTCTGGGAAGCCAAGGTATGACCCGCACCCCCACTCTCAACGCTCGCCGCATCGGCGTCGCCGTCATGGCCCTGGCCGCCGTCACCCTCGCCGCGTGCGGCGGCGGCGACAAGAAGGCCGCCGGGACGCCCACCGAACTGACCTTCGCCATCCTGCCCGCCGAGGGTCAGGGCTCTTCCGGCCCGCTGTGGCAGCCGCTGCTGGACGACATGTCCAAGGCCATCGGCGTGACGGTGAAGCCGAATTTCGCGTCCAACTACAACGTCTCGATCACGGCGCTCCAGTTCAACCAGGCCCAGATCGCCTGGCTGTCGGCCAAGCCCGAGCTGGAAGCCATCGACCGCGCCCACTCCGAGGTCATCGCCCGCATCGTCGATCCGCACGGGTTGGACACCTACACCGCCAGCCTGATCACCCGAAAGGGGTCGGGCATCACGCTGGACAGGGTGCTGGCCTGCGGCAAGACGCTCAATTTCGGCCTCGGCGACGCCCAGTCGACCTCGGGCACCCTGGCCCCGATGAGCTATCTGTTCATCCCGCACAGGATCGACCCGCAAGCCTGCTTCAAGACCGTTCGTTCGGGCAGCCACCAGAGCAACACCAATGCGGTGGCCACGGGCGCACTGGACGTATCGACGTCCAACAGCGTCAACGCCGTCTTCATCGAGCGCGAAAACCCGCAGATCGCCAGCCAGCTGGAGACCATCTGGGTCTCGCCGCCGATTCCTGAATCCGGCATCGTCGTCCGCGAAGACCTCGATCCCGTGCTGAAAGAGAAGATCCGCAGCTTCCTGCTCACCTACGGCCAGGGCACGGGCGCCGAGGCCGACCGCCAGCGTGAGATCCTGCGCCGCCTCAACTATTCCCAGTTCCGCGCCGCCGACGACAGCTATCTGGATCCCGTGCGCGTCCTGGTCGCCGACCAGAAGCTCTCGGAGGCCAGGGCCAAGGGCGACGCGGCCGCCGTCGCCGCCGCCCAGCGCGAACTCGACGCCCTGCGCGCCAAGGCCGAGGTCCGGCCTTGAGCCAGACCGCGCCCGCCACCGCCGTTCCGGCCGCGCCGACCCGTTCGTTAGGCTCGACGCTGCTCGACCTGATCATCTGGGGCGGCATCGGCCTGGTGCTGGTGTTCAGCTTCAACGCGGTCGACCTCAAACACGTCAGCCGACTGGTCACCAATTCCAACAACATCCAGACCTTCGCCCAAGGCCTGAGCCACCCGGACTTCAGCGAGTGGAAAATGATGGTCGGCCAGATGTGGCAGACCATCCAGATGGCCCTGTGGGGCACCTTCATCGCCGTCTTCCTGGCGGTGCCGCTCAGCCTGGCGGCCGCGCGCAACATCGCCCCTGCCTGGGTCGTCTGGCCGGTTCGTCGCGTGATGGACCTGCTGCGCTCGATTCCCGATCTGGTGGTCGGCCTGCTGTTCATCGTCGCCGTGGGCCTCGGACCGCTGGCGGGCGTGCTCGCCATCTCGCTCAACACCGCCGGCGTGCTGGCCAAATTGTTCTCCGAGGCCGTCGAGTCGATCGACAAGGGCCCGGTCGAAGGCGTGCGCGCCACCGGCGCTTCGGGTCTGCATGAGATCGTCTGGGGGGTGATCCCGCAGGTCGCCCCGCTGTGGACTTCGTTCGCCCTGTACCGCTTCGAGTCCAACAGCCGTTCGGCCACCGTGCTCGGTCTGATCGGCGCCGGCGGCATCGGCCAGCTGCTCTTCGACAACATGAACGGCTTCAAATACGAACAGGTCTCGGCCATCGTCATCATCATCATCGTGGCGGTGACCCTGATCGACACCCTGTCGCAGATCATGCGCAAACGCCTGCTCTGACGTCATGACGAGGCCGCCTTGCAGAGAGCGCATTGCCGCCTTGCGACGGCCCCGGCCTTGGGTCACGGTGAGGCCAACGAGACGGTGTGCAAGGACGAGTACGGGATGAATCGCATCATGGCGGCCGCCGCCTTTTCGGCGGCTCTTTCTGCCGGTCTGGGCCTCGCGGGCTGCGGCCAGAACGGCGCGCCCGACAGGGCGGCCGCGAACACGGCGGCCCCTGGCGTGGCGACGGCCTCCACGACGGTGGCTGCGGCCGAAACAGCGGCGCCCGTCGTGGCCGCAGCTGTGCCCGCGACCTCAGGTGCTCCCGCCTTCGCCCTCCTGTATCCCGGCGCCACGGTCACCAGCCCGGCCACCGTCGCACAAGGCCCCGAAGGCGCGGGCGCCATGGTCTCCTTCACCACCCCCGCCTCGCCTGAGGACGTTATCGCCTTCTATCGCCAGCACGCTGAATCGGCCGGGCTGATGTCGGTGAACTCGATGAACCGCGGCACCGCCCGGGCCTATGGCGCCGCAGCCGGCGACGGCAGCGGATCGCTTCTTCACGTGGTCGCCGACGCTCCCGGCGACGGCCAGACCCACGTCCAGCTGGACTGGACCGAAGCCAAGTGAAGGCTGCGGGCGGGCTGATCCTGAGCGCCGCCCTCCTGACCGCCTGCGCCACCGGCCGGCCGACGGCGGTCGCGTCGCATGGCTATCTGTCCACGGCGGGTCTGGATCAGGTCGCCCGCGCGGCGCCCGCGTCGCCCAACGCGGGTTCCGTGGAAGAGTCGGCGGACCGGGCCGCCTCCAACCGGCTGACGGCGCTGGAAGACACCGACCGCTGGTGGTTGGCCACCGCCCAGGCCGAACTTCGGTCCCCCGAAGCCGCCCAGCATTTCGATTGCGCCCTCGGGACACGCCTGACTGCCCGGCCGCGTCCGGCGCTGACCCGGCTGATGGACCGACTGCTGGCGGATTCCCAAACCCTGACCGCCCGGCTGGCCGCACAGACCAACCGTCCACGCCCCGTCGCCGCTGAGCCGGGCCGTCGCGCTTGCCAACGCCTGACCGACGCCCAACGCGACAGCTCCGGCCGACCCGCCGGAGCGGCGGTGGTCGGAACGGCGTGGGGCGAGATGTTCGCCGCCCTGGCCCCCGACCGGGCCGCCGCCGCGCGCCGCATCGGCCATGAGATCGGCGTCAGCCGCGCGGTCTGCGCCATGGCCTGGCCGTCGGACGTGGCGGCCGGCGAGACCTTGGGCCGTGCCCTCTACGCGCAGCAAGCCGCCCTGCCGGCCTTCCAGTTCGATCTCGAGGCCGCCCGCGCCGAAACGACGCAAGCCCGCGCCGAAGGCCTGACCAATCCCGGCTGCGCCTCCGAGCGGCTGGCCCTGTCGCAACCCTCCTTTTAGGCCGGGCGCGGCGCGACCAGAGACCCGTAAAGGTCCGTCCGACGGTCGCGGAAGAAGCCCCAGGCGGCGCGGTGGCGGTCGACATAGTCGAGGTCGAAAGTGTGGACCAGCGCCCCCTCGTCGTCGCGCCCGAAGCTCTCGACCAGATCGCCGCGGTGATCGGCGATGAAGGACGAACCGTAGAAGTCCTGACCGGCCGCCGTGACCTGCTCGTGACCGGTGCGGTTGGCGCCGACGACGGGCACGACATTGGAAACGGCATGACCCTGCATCGCCCGCCTCCACGGCTCGGCGGTGTCCAGTTCCTTGTCATGCGGCTCCGACCCGATGGCGGTCGGGTAGAACAGCACCTCGGCCCCCTGCAGCATCATCGCCCGCGCCGTTTCCGGATACCACTGGTCCCAGCAGATGCCGACGCCGATGCGGCCGTGGCGCGTGTCCCAGACCTTGAAGCCGGTGTCGCCCGGCCGGAAATAGTATTTCTCCTGATAGCCGGGGCCGTCGGGGATGTGGCTCTTGCGATAGACGCCCAGCGCGCGGCCGTCGGCGTCCAGCATGACCATGCTGTTGAAATAGTGTGGTCCCTCGCGCTCGAAGATCGAGACCGGGATGGCCACGCCCAGTTCCGCGGCCACCGGCTGCAGGGCGAGGACACAGGGGTGCTCGGCCCACGGATAGGCCGTGCCGAACCATTTCTCTTCCTGCGAGACGCAGAAATACGGCCCCTGGAACAGTTCCGACGGCAGGATCACCTGCGCGCCCTTGCCGGCGGCCTCGCGCACCAGCGCGATGGTCTTGTCGATGTTGGCGGTCATGTCCTCGCCGTAGGACGTCTGCAGGGCGGCGACGGTGATCGTGCGGGTCATTCGGCTTCCTCCACGCGAGCGCCGTCGCGATAGCTTGCGATACGCCGGATCGGGCCGACGATCATCTCGTTGAAGGCGTCCAGCTCTCCGGCGGGCACCCACAGCTCCTCATGAACACGCCCGCCGGCGATCTGCACCGGCCAGCGATCGGTCACCTCAAGGGGAAGATCGAAGGCCAGGACGTGACCCAGGCCGGACGGCTCGTGCTTCGAGTTCCAGTCGCGGGCGATCTGCGCGGCATAGTCGGCGTTCATGACCGGATAGAAGATCGGCTGTTCCGGCAAACGTGGGGGAAACGTCCGCCAGCCCCCATCGGCGACCAGCGCGAGCTCCACGTCTCCGACGGGCCTGAACAGGGTCACCGTGCTCACGCCGGCTCCTGCTGCGAGATGCAGTGGAAGGAGCCGCCGCCCGAAAGGAGGGCGATCGACGGCAGGGGAATGATCTCGCGGTCGAGGAAGACCGTGGCCAGACCTTCACAGGCCAGCCGGGCGGCCATCGCATCGCCGTA